>CAYFQA010000001.1:0-2682 GCA_964345145.1 uncultured Muribaculaceae bacterium
TATCCCTTTTGCTGGGAGGAGAGTTTCTCCCATTGGAAGAATGCAGAATAGGCTAATACATTATTTATATAGCTTAAATAATTTTATATCAAATTATTAGAAGACTTTTATTGCTGATAAAGTAACAAGATAGTAACAATCTAAGAGTAGTCGCAAAAAAAAGAGAACCCATTTGGATTCTCTTTAGTTTTCATGCAAAAAGGAGCATTTTATCCTTGTTGCTATCAATAATTTGTTTTAATCTGTTGTGGAATGAAGTAAATCCTTTACATCTACTTCTAAAACAGACGCAATTTTTATTAGCGTTTCTAATCCTGGCTGAGCTGAATTGGTACACCACTTAGAAACGGTAGCTTGATCTTTCCCCAATTGATCGGCAAGCCATTTATTGGTCTTTTTCTTTTCAGCCAATACAATCTTTAATCTATTGATATCTTTACCCATTTCTATAAGAATTTGAATCTAACGCAAAATTAATTATTTATCAATTCAACACAAAACATAGAGAATATGTTTATTGATTTATTTATATTATTCCAAGGTATCGAATAATAAGACATATACATAAAGAGTAAAATCCTGCTAATACATCATCGAGCATCACGCCCCATCCACCTTTTACATGAGTATCTATCCAACGGCAACCTAATGGCTTGAATATATCTATCAGTCTGAAAAAAATAAAGCCCAAAAGTGCCATAATCCATGTGTTTTCACCACAAGGCGCTACAAGCATCGGAATCCATGTTCCAACATACTCATCAATTACAACTGTTCTTGGATCTTCGCCCCAATATTGTTCCATAACATTGGATGTCCATACACCTACAAATGTTGTTATTACAATGGCTATTATTGTAACCAAAGAAAGAGCTGCAGATGATAGATTGAGAAAACCTATATACCAAACTATTAGTCCTATAACCCCAGCCGCCGTACCTGGTGCAAATGGAATAAATCCACTACCAAATCCTGTGGAAATTATAACATGGAACCAAGGGGCTTTTCCTAAAGGATGATTGTTATTATTGCTCATTATGATTCATCTTTAAAGTACCCATCTATCTCTTTGGATAGGTGGGTACAATACCATCGTTGTCTGTTATTTTGATTTTGAAACCAAATGCCAGATTTCACGAATCCAAAGAACTACAGAAGATCCAGCAACGATAATTATCCAATCTTCTAATTTCATTGGAACTACATTGAAGAATTCATATAGACCTTCAACAATCATAATCTGTCCAATAGCTATGACAGCTACAATAGTCAAGAAGCCAGTACTCAACTTGGATTGGAAAATGCTCTTACCTGTTTCAAAAGAACGAGCATTGAACATATACCAGAAGTGTGTCCATACGAAGATTGAGAATATCAAAGTTTGTTCATAAGAAGATACACCATTTGCCTCTCCAAATGACAAAGACAAGAAGTCTCTCATGGATGTTACATCAGTGTACTCAAAAGTTAGTACCAATCCTAACAGCATCAAGAAGAATGCCATTCCAACACCTAGAATATTACAGTACATAGGTTTGTTAAGAATGAAAGCATTTCTGTCTCTAGGCTTATCTTTCATTACATTTTCCGTTGGAGGTAAAGAAGCTAGTGCCATGGCACCAAATGTATCCATAATCAAATTAACCCACAACATTTGTGTAACAGTCAATGGAGATTCAGTTCCGATGAATGCACCAACAAGAACGATGAAGCAAGCAGATACATTTACAGTCAACTGGAACAAGAGGAATCTTTGAATATTTTGATACAATGAACGCCCCCACATAACTGCTCTACCAATGCTGCTGAATGAATTGTCGATAATAGTAATATCTGACGCTTCCTTTGCAACAGAAGTACCATCACCCATCGAAAGACCGACATGAGCAGCATTTAATGCTGGAGCATCATTAGTACCATCACCTGTAACGGCAACTACTTGGTTCTTTCTCTGAAGAGCTTCTACCAAACGTTTTTTGTCCATTGGACGAGCACGAGCAATAATTTTTAAGTCCATTACACGCTCTTCAAGTTGTTTGTCAGACAGATTAGCAATTTCAGGACCTGTAATAATGTTACGCTCTGTATCTGTTTCTTTCCAACGACCAATCTGTCTACCTATCTCCCTTGCAGTTCCTGGAGTATCACCTGTGACGATTTTAACGGAAATGCCTGCGTTCATACATTCTTTAACTGCATCAGGCACATCAAGGCGAACAGGATCGCTAATGGCTACAATTCCCAAGAAAGTTAGTTTCTCAGCAACAACTTTACCATCAGCTGTTGACTTGTCTCCATCTTCCAAAATTTGGTAAGCAAATCCAAGCGTTCGCATAGCCTGCTTTTGATAATCAAGAAGCTGTTTGTCAATGTCAGATTTAGCCACATTACCACATGACTTATGGCACATTCCAAATACAATTTCAGGAGCACCTTTTACAAACAGAATTCTCTTTCCTGAGATGCCAGATTTGACGATTGTCGCCATATATTTTCTCTCTGTAGAGAATGGGACTTCATCCAATCTTTCAGCACTTTCTTTTAGCTCACGATAATCTATTCCATGTGAATGTAACCATAACAGCAAAGCACCTTCTGTTGGATTACCAATAGCATTTGGCGATTTTGTAGAGAAATCCAATGAGGCAGTGGAATTTACAGCAATGCCTTCAGCTATAAGAC
>CAYFQA010000001.1:2692-30928 GCA_964345145.1 uncultured Muribaculaceae bacterium
TCATCATCTTTCAAAAGCTTCTGATCTTTTAAATCATAGAAGTTTGATTGATAAATTTGCATCTTATTTTGGGTAAGAGTACCCGTCTTATCTGTACAGATAACAGTCGTTGCACCCATCGTTTCACAAGCATGCATCTTTCGAACTAAATTGTTTGTCTTCAACATGCTACGCATACTATAAGCCAAACTTAAAGTTACTGCCATAGGAAGACCTTCAGGAACGGCAACAACAATTAATGTTACTGCAATCATTAAGGTATTCATCGTAAATGCTAATAATCCAGCTAATTCTTGTGTAGGCATCAAATAGCTGTGAAGACCAACAACCATTCCTACGAAAATTGCGAAGAATACGATAATAGTGGCAAGACATGTCTTTGAGGACCAATCACCGAATTTCTTGATAACCAAATAAAAGAAAATGGCTGTTGGTACAACTAGTAGTAATGAAAGTGCATTCCAACTAAAATAATGGCAAATACGTCCTACAATAATAAATGCCGCAAATCCATAACTTAGATTGGTAATTAAGTCGCTCAATCCATCAAGTTGTTCATTCAATGGGGTTTTTACAGAATCGTCAATCTGTGCTTCTTCAAACACTTTACCATTTTCAGTCTTGTCACCAACTTCAAGTACTCTAAATATACCATGACCTTCCATTACCTTTGTACCACGTAAAACATGATTCGAAGGATAAGTTGCTTGCTTGTCGAAATCAGCCTCGTTGATAGTCTTTCCACAAACTGGTTCTCCTGTCAAAGTTGATTCGTCCATATGAAGAGTTACTGCTTCCAATAATTCACCATCAGCTGGGACTTCATCACCAGTGTTCAAAACGACAAGGTCGCCGACTACAACGTCTTTCTTTGGAATCTCAATAACATTACTATTACGGATGACTTTTACAGGCTCATCGTCGTTAACTTGATTCAAAATTGAAAAAGCTTTGTTAGCTTTCAATTCAAAGTAGAAGGCAAGTCCGGTAGCCAAAAGAATAGCAA
The DNA here is from genome assembly GCA_964345145.1 of uncultured Muribaculaceae bacterium. Lineage (GTDB taxonomy): Bacteria > Bacillota_I > Bacilli_A > RF39 > UBA660 > JAAZHN01. Next base: position 3,699 of record CAYFQA010000001.1, read on the forward strand.
CGAAAATACCAATAGGTTCAAAGAATACAGCTGTACTTTCGTGTAGATTCAAATACTCGTAGCAAGATATGCCGATTGATAATATACCTGCAACCATCAAGATACGAATAAGGGGATCTTCAAACTTCTCTATGAATTGTTTCCATAGAGGTTCTTTTTCTGGAGGCGTTAGAATATTAACGCCATGCTTCTTACGGCTTTCGAGCACTTCGGCATCGGTTAGACCATTGAAATGATGTTTTAATGACATATTTTTGTTTATTACTTATTAACACTGAACCATTTTGATAATAGTTCGAATCTTTTCATTGGACGAGTCAATATGAGAATTGAACTATATCAAATAGTATTCTTTTTATAGACATATGCTGATTTATTTCTAGAATATTCAATTTAAATCAAATTCTGTTTCGCTAATTTTCTCTGTCTCAAAATTCTGCTCTAAATCTCCATTTATTACATTTAATTCAAGGCTGTAATTTACAAAACCTTGAGAATTCTTTTTGCCGAAATCATAACTTGATGTGCTTCTTTCAAAGAAAGGGGATCGAGTGAATTTTCCTCTTATAGCACCACCTTCAGAAGATTCCATCCAATCTTTACCATAAGCCAACTTTAAATAGTATCGACCCTGTGGTATTTGAGTCGTGGTAATTGTTTCGCCTTCAGGAACAAATACATATCTAATACATTTGCCTGTAACTGCGTCCATGATTTTTATAGCTACGCTAAAGCCTTCACCAATATGAATATCAAAGTAATTGTCTTGAATTCCAAATACTGGTTTAACTCCATATTTCTCGCTGAGTTCACCACCTTCTGGATTTTCAAAAGTCCATCCTTTCTCGGTTAAATCTTTTTGGACTTGATTGGGCTCTTCTGATGCGGATGTGCTTGAAGTAGTTCTGTTGCATGAGCTTAGAAGGGTTATCATTATTACTAATATAAACCATGTATTTTTTTTCATGACATAAATACTTTAATTTGGTTGATTACTGTCCATGCGATAATGGCAATACCTATGATTTTGCAAATCATAGATGCTGCCTTATACTGATTCTTCTTTAATCTTGTTCTAAAGAACAAAGGCACTGCTAACCATATTATTAACCCTATAACGATAGAAATAACCATATTTTATTATTTAAAAGCGCAGATAGTGTGTAGGTACATATCTGCCCTTTATTAAAGTTTAATCTACAAGGCCTTTTTTGTACATTTCGTTAACTTTGCCTTGGATTTCTGTGTATTGTTCGCCTAATTTTTGCTTGCGTTCAATACCATTACCATAATTGCCACGAATTACTTCCTTTGCCTTTTGCTCCAATGAACCGGAAGGTAAAGAGCTTTCCGTATTGCCAATGGTGGAATTAGCTTCATGACTAGATGTCTCATTAGTTGTTGGAGCTGCCTGTTCTTCGTTTAAAGAAACAGATCTATCCTCGTTTTCAGTGCTAACTTTTGAATTAGAAGGATTGGATTCTTCTGCTTGATCTGATGAAGAATCTCCTGTATTTTCATTATTAGAGTTGGCACTCTCAGCTTGATTGTTATCATCTTTATTCGAATTAGAATTTTCTGTTACCTGAACTGTAGGATTCTCTCCAGAAGATTCTGTTCGGTCAGAAAGAAGATAATAACCACCACATAATAAAGCAACAACAGCAATAGTACCAATCAAATATTTACTACCATTCTTTTGGGATGCAGCTGGCTCATTCGAACCATCTGATTGTTTCTCACGCAAAGATGGCTGAACAGTCTGTTGAGTAGGCTCAGCAGATTGCTCAGTTTTTGTTTTAAGAGTAACTTTCTTCTTTATCTGTACCATAGTTCGTTAGTCATTACAAATAAGAGAAAATCCTGGAATTTGCTCAAAAGCACCACTTAGGTCAAGTACACGGCTTTCATTTTTAAGGGCATACTTACCATCGTTATTCTTGATAGAACATACGCAATATACAGGACCATCATCTTTTGAATCAGCAAGGACTTCTAGATAGTCGCCAGAATCACTTTGAAGTTCTACACGACCACCTTCTTCTGCGTAAGTTACATCTTCACCATCAATAGCGGCATCATAGTTGACGATGCAAAAATAAGCGGTATCGATGTCGTCAAGTTTTGCAACATTAATCTGCTCAGTTTCTTCTCTTCCAGCAGCTGGTTCCTTATTGTCTCCGAGGTGAAGCATATAAGGAAATTTTTCAAGGTTTCCTAAGTCTGATTTTTTACCTCTGTATTCATTAGAGAATACGCCACCTATCGCTCCATCTTTCTTTTTAAAGAAAAGACATAGATCAAGGTCTGTTGCAGAACTCCAAAATAGCTTCACTTTAAGTTTTCCTTCAAAAGTGAATGCTACTTGCTCTTCTTTCTTTCGAAGAGTGATTTTCTTTTTTAATGTAATTTCAGCCATAATTGTTATATTTATGTGATTATCTAATTGAATTATAATAGATTAGATATGGCTTCTGGGAAATTTTTCGCTTCTGCTTTCAGTTTCTCAAGTAGTGCTTTTTCAGTTCCATCAACCTTGCCATCAGCACCGATTTTCTCAAGTAACCATTCAGCTTCATCTTTGTCGATTTCATTTGGCGACACTTCGTCTTTCAACAAGAAATCTGCAATAGCTTGAATGAAAAATGCTTCCCAAGAGGCGTCATTCGCCTTGCCACTTACAGCATCGTTCAAATCGAAGAGGAATTCTGCTTCTTCTTTATCAATGACTCCATCTTCATAAAGAACTTCCTTTAATTTTGCAACTTCTTCGGCATCAATGATACCATCGGCAAGAAGTTCAGCCTTTAATGCTTCTAATGTTTTCATATAAGACTTGTTAATTTTATTATTCACAGATCATTGAGAAACCTGGTATTTTATCGAACGCCGTACTTAAATCCATAACAAAACCTTCGTTTAGTACCGAATTTTCACCATCTTTGTTCTTGATAGAACATACATGATAAACATGTCCCATTGTTTCAGAATCGATAGTGACCTCAAAATAGTCACCTGAATCACTCAAAATCTCAATGCGACCAGAATCTTGTGCAAAATTTACCTCCTCGCCATCTACTGCCTTTGAATAATTAAGCACTACAATATTAGCAGTATCTATTTCGTTAAGACTGGCAACATTTATTTGTTCTATAGATTCACCTCCTTCTGTTGGCTCAGGCTCATCACCCTTGTGAAGCATAAACGGGAATTTGTCTAATGAACCTAAATCTGACTTTTTCTGACGAAATGCTGACGAGAACACACCGCCATTTGTTCCATCCTTCTTTGTGAAGAATATGCAAAGATCAAGGTCTGTACTTGACTGCCAAAGCAGTTTTACCTTGAGTAGACCAGTGAATGTGAATTCTGCAGGTTTTTCTTTGCGACGGAGAACAATTTTCTTTTTTAGTTGAACTTCTGACATAATATTATCTTTTTAGTTTAAAAATTAAAATCATCATTAGATTTCTTTTCAACAACTTTTGATATTGTCTTAGAAGTGGCTTTTATTTCTTTTCCAAAGTCTTCATCAAAGAAATCTTTTTTCGTGGTCTTAGGCTCCACTTTTGGTGTATGTGGTGCTTGCGACTTATTTTTATTATGATTTGTACGTTTCTTTTGTTGAATATCCCAATCAAAATCATCATTTGAAACCGATTCTTCTTTTGGTTGAGCATACCCTGTAATAATCGTACGAGTTTCTCTCTTAGATTTTGAATCTGGGGCTAAGTCTTCAGGAAAAAATTGAGGATTCTGTCCTTGCTTGGCTCTTCGCGCACTTTCAGCTTCATCTTCTTTTTGAAAAATCAATTGATTCAGACCTTTTACTTTTTCTTGATGAGAAGAATCTATATTCATCTTCCTTAATTGATTCAATTTTGCTCTGGCATCGTTAAAGTCAGATGATAGAATTAAGTCCTTTATTTCAGCTATTGTTGCGTCAAGTTCTTCAAATACTTTTTGAACTTCAAGACGTTCTTCGCCTTTTTTAAGTTTATCCAATATCGTAGAATCTTCTTTTATTGCAAGCGACTCTTTGCACAGCATGACAAGGGCTTTCCAATCTTCACTCCACTGGGCAGCGTCGATTTTTGTGTTAATATTACGAAGAGTCTTTTCTTCTTCTACTTTCTTTTCTTGTTTGTGACGGATATCTGCAATACGTACACTCCACTTGCGGGAGTTCGTAAAATCGGCTTCAACTAATTCATTACAAGCAGAAATAGCATCTTCATATCGAGACTCTTCTAAAGATTTGTTTAGAATATTAGATAACTCGGAAACTCTTTTGTTTACGGCACTTTGCTCCTTAATAATTTTCGATTCGCGTTCAATAATTTCCTTGTCGTCAACATCAAGAAGTTTTGCTTTGTTTAATTCTTGTTGAGCTTCTGAATATGCTTTTTGAGCAATAAATAAATCTGCACGATCAAGATAGCGTTCAAGCTCTTTAGCGCACTTTATATGTCGTATAGCTTCCTCCTTTATGCGTTGTGCATTTGATGATTCTTTATCGAAACTGAGTGCTTCTTCTGCTTTTTGCTTAGCTAATTCGTAATCTTTTTCATCAAGAGCCGACTTTGCTTGCTGGATTTTTTCCTTATAGTTATCCCGTATAACAGAAGATTCAGCTTTTCTTCGCAAGGCCTCCTGATGCATCCTAATGGCTTCATCGTCATTTTGACGCAGACTTAGAGCGATGCCGAAGTATTCCGCCATTTGATCGTAATCATGTTCTTTTTCTGCATCATACCCTTTGTCCATTGCCTCTTTGAACTTGCGATCAGCTTCCATCCGGCCCTGTTCAGCTACGGTACGTTGCATTTCCTCTTCCATTGCTTTTGAAGTAGCTGCTGCTTCTTCTTCTGCAAGCCGAATTCTACGAAGTTCAGTTTCTGCATTGGCACGTAAAGAGTCTTTTTCTAACGAAAATTGGCTACAATCAATAAAATTATATGCTCCAACTAATGATGAAAGATCAGAATCCTTATAACATTGCATCTCGCTGTTTTTAATGTTATAATGATTGCTTAATTCTGAAGTAAACTGAAAGTTTGTGAAGGTATTACCCAACAATATAATAGCCTTAATTTGGTCATGGCTAATATTATTATCCTTTACATATTGAACTATTACATTTATAATATCAGTAACAATCTTCTTTGTTCGTTCATCAATCTTTGCTTTTTGTACAGAAACAGAATATGTCTTATATGGATCTTTTGACAATGTAATTCCTGTTAACTGTATTGGAATTCGATTACGAGCGGTAGAAAGTTTTATAAGCCATTCATCAACGTATTGTGTCATACGTAGATATTCAGCCTCTCGCTCTTCTGAAGTTTTCAAAAATTGTTCTTTATCGTTGATATTGTCAACAACATGTTCAACAAGCGCACGACTTCGAACGTCTGTGCCTAATCCTTGAATTTGTTCTTCGCTTTCACGCAAGAATAAGTCATCGGACTTTTGATATAGAGAATAATGAAGATTTTCATTACATGCATTAAGCACGAGATAATATCCATTATTTACAAATCCAGTCTTCACTCTAGCATATTCCAATGCAAGTAAACTAATTCTGGCTGTACTTTCTTTAACCACAAAGCCACTATCTTTAAGTTTGTTAAGGAATAGAATACGAGCTGCTAAAGATATGTCTTTTGAAAACGAAATATAAGTGGATATGTCACAATCTTCTTCGATATCTTTCTTGAGATCATCAAAAATGCCGGAATCCTTGAATATGGATTCCATTGGTTGAGAACGATTAAACTTTATATACTTCTCAGAAGAACTTGTGATTTTTGAGAATACATCACCATAGTAGTGTACCTCATTGTTACGAAATTTTGCTTGAAAACCTTTGCCATAGGATATTTCATTATTTGCGACATCTTCATAAAAATAAAGCCAAATCCTATCTTCCTTGTTTGGAAGTTTTACAGAACGAGTTATACCGTCAGTGCTAACAGCACCAACGATATACCACTTGTCTATGTAAAGAGCTAACGATTTCATATTGTCATTATTCTATCTTACTGATTAAAAGCTTTTCTGATAAGAGTGCTTAGGAAACTGATGCCTTCAGCAATTATGATTGGTTGATGATAATGAAATCCATCTCCAGTCTTGGCTTTATCCTTGGCTTTCTTATACTCTCGGTCATTATTGCAAATATAACTAGCTATTTTGCTTGGAAGATCATCAAGATCATCACGTAAATCACTATCAGCCTTTGCATACATTTTTGTCTTTTGGCTAACAAACTCTATGAAAATATTCATAAATGACTCGAAGTTAGTAATGCCAGAAAAGTCAAAATTGCCCATGTCGTCAGCAAAGTAGTCACCCGTAAGTTCATCTTCAACAGAAAGCGTTTTCATATTACCTCCAGGAACAAGATACTTTACACCAATTTCACCACAGATATCACAATCATCTGCCTTCATTTTTTTAACAACATCCTTTGGGTCGCAAAGACCTTTCGCGACCTCAGCTTTATTATCTATTTCTATCTCATCTCGATACTTTACGATGAGCTCTCTATCTGTTACGCACTTGACACCTGCATTTAGACAAGTTGAATAGTATTCACGTGTTGCACGACTGCCAGCGGAATTTCTCAACCAATGAAATATTCTCCCACCTTTACCAAAGCTAAGAATATCGACACGTTCAACATTATCAAGATTATTTTCTTTAAGTGTCTTGCCGATCAACATTCCTGAGTAGTATAGCAGAAGCCCCGTTACATACGCTGGAATAGTAAATGCAAACTTTGCATCACGATCAATTGTTTCGTAGAAGTTATTATAATCGTCACTTGTCTTTAACTGATCAAAGATATTGTTCAAATAATATGGAGCCTTGCTCGGTTCTGTTAACACATCATTGATGTTAGAAACGTAAACAGTCTTCTGATTACTTTCGTGAAAATTCACAAGGGCTTGACGGAATGTTTCAGACTTGATAATAGCATCAAAAAATACACCAGCAGCCAAACGAACAGAGCTTTCTCTATACAGAGAAGCTTTATTCCCATTTGTAGGATCTTTAGCAAGAAGAAGAATATCACTAGTACTACCGCCAACATCAATCCCTAAAAAAATATTATTACCAGCCAATCCAAAGTCTTGAGATAAAGCAAAGCTACATACCGCTTCGGCTTCAGTTGGAAAATCTTCATTTATGGTTGGCTTGCGTCCTGTGATTATTGGATTAATTTTTATAAGGTCATTGAATATCTTGTCGTAATCGTTAATGTCTGATTCCATCATAGAACCAGGATGACTCCAACTTATCTCTTCTGGACGTATCTTATTTTTATATAAGTATGCACAAGCTTGTAACCAAATTGATTTTAAGTATGCTCTTTTATTTTCAAGCCCTTTCTGATCATCCAACCACTTCATGTTATAGTGTAATGTTCCAGCTTGAGTCTTAATCAGAGAATCATCCATTTCACGAACCACAACATTTGGTCGGTTTACAGGTACACCACCTGCAACTTCTTCAGACTGATTATAGCAGTTATAACGAGAGTCATGCTCATGCAACCATGACTTTAACTGACCATTCTCTGCAGGGTAATTTGTAAAGAACAGTAGTTCGTCATTGCCAGCATTTGCACGATTGTCGTCATTTTCATTGCCTACTAGAACAGCTCGATTATTCTCAAATTTAATAGGCATTGCCCCACGGTCATTTGCATTATAGTAAATACAAGTGTTATTGCTTCCAAAATCAATGCCTACAATAGCTGTACTATTCATGTCTACAGAAGTTAAATCTTTCACTACGTTGTGACGGAGCATTAGGAAACCTGCACGTTCATCGTGCCCACTTTTTTGAACAGTTGCAATAAGTCCTTCAAATGGTTTATCAGCAGCTATAATGTTATATTTTGGTAAATCTTCTCCCTGACCTGCTGGGTATGTAATCAATGGCTTTATATCAACAACACTATCTTCATTTGGAACTGGTTGGTATGCAGGAGTAAGAAAGTTAAGATCTCTATCCTGAAGAATTTGGCCATTGTGCTTAAAAATAGGTTGAAACTTGTTCTTAGCATCGGCAGTAAATTCTGTATAGAGATAATATTTATTCCACTTGTCTGATACGAAATTTGGCCACATGATTACTCTACCCAAATCCTCCATCCATTCTATTTGATACTCACGAGTATTGAGAGTCACACTTTCACCATCAATTTCCACTACCATAGTGACAGATAGGATATCACCATTATCACTAATAGAAGCAGTCAAATGACTATTACCACCTACTGTATAATCAAGCAGCTCTCCAAGTCTATTCTTGAATATGTCAATTCCCATTTCAGAAAGAGGAATCGTAAAATAACAAGTGGAATCAGAATGTAAGTCTTTTACCTGAAGGTAGTATACAGGAGCGTCCGAACGTTTTTGACGTTGACTTGAATCTTCTGCCCAACCAAGGACATAGCCGTCAGAACTAAGCAAATTCTGAATATCACCTATCTTTTGGTATGGTACTGTAATCTGTTCACTACTACTATACGTAAAAGTATAGTCTGGTTTCATATAAACAGGAACATCACTTCTGAAAAGTATGGTAAAAGGGCAAGACAATGATCCATATGATGGAATCGGACCTTTATCACGAAGCTTGCCATTTGCTTGTCTCGTAATTTCGCTTTCCCAATCTCGACTCATATTCTTGAATCCTTTGAGCTCAATATTATTTATACCATTTCTCAAAAGGTTAATCTTTTGTTCGAATGTATCAAGATTCCCGTTAAAGTTTTTAAGGAATAAATATAACTTCTGAAGTTGGTCGGGGTTTAAGTAAGGCATAGGATCTTCCAACTTACCATTGCGATACCAGCTAATATCGGATGTCCCTGTAAGATTACTATAGTTAACAGCCGTGAAGATGCCCGTGAAAGGAGATGTTCCTCCAATTAGCTGGTCTTTATAATAAATTAATTGTATGAATGGTTGCGCATCAGGATCTTTTGTAAGTTGATCTTGATTACTCCATATATCCTTATCATTAAATAACATACGGCCAAAGGCGGCAGCAATGTCATAATCGCCACCTTTAGCATTCATTACTATTGGTTTAGATATACGAATACGATCCGAATGAAGTGCCATTAATGCAATAAGACCTCTCCATTCACCATGAAGCATCTCGTAGTATTGGGTTAAACCCGAATTTGATATATTAGGATCAGGACAAGCTAATGTATCTAATGCAAACTTGAATAGTCTTGCACGTGCCCAAGGGGTTGGTACTCCAGATATAAGGGAAGCAATCTTATCTGCACTTACGTCTTCAAGAATCTTACCTGTCTGAATTCCTTGTATATAGGAAGATGCCATGTTAAGGTCGTTCCATTTACCTTGGGTGCCAGTTGTAAGAGTTGTGTAACTCTTTATCAATAAAGCTTTAGACATTGCGATGAGATTTAATTTATATTATATATTTTACAAAGGGTATCATAAACAATCTTATAGAAACGCTCACCTGTATTTGTAATAGTAGTGGGAGCTCCGTTATGTAGTTGCTCAATGAATTTCTTTTTAAAAGTATCGAATTTTGAACCGAAGAATCCAACAGAGAATGTCCAATCCTTTCCTACACCTTCATTTCGATATAGATTTTTATTCCAATCATACTTGCCAAGTTCCTTCATCGTCTGAAAAGCAAAGAGCTTTGGATTGAAAAGGAAATTATCGCCACCACCACATGAACGATGTAATTGACGAATCCAACCTTCAGCCAGTTCTCCGTTTACGTTTCGTACATTCAATAATCGGAAGTATTTTTTAAGGTATTCCACTTGATTGACATCAATACCATCGAAACCTGAGATTTCTTTCTGCTTTCCACACCTAACACTTTCAACAAAGTCGTTATCTGGGTCGTTGCAGAGAAAAGAAAATGCTATTAGCATACCAAACTTTTTGGCAAAATCTTTATCAAAGTTGTCTATATTACCTACAAAATCCTTGAATTCTAATTTACCATTATTTTCTATCGAACGATAAACATAGTCGGTAGAACTATTAGCCTTATTTGTTTTAAGATGTTCAATATCAACATGAAAAAAATCGAGTGCAGCACAAGCAGCAAGAAGTTCTATATAATGAGAGTCATTCTTCTGCTGTTCGCCACCTGTGATTGTTTGAGTGATTTTGTCCTTTTCGCGAACCATCGGATCCCAACCTTGTCCATCAGTACCCATCATATAAAAACACTGATAGGTATTTTTTACTGTTGTATCGTCATCATAAAACATCATTGCAACTTGTGAATTCAAAGAGAATTTATCACTAGTAGCAATAACCTTTTGATTTGACAATTCATCGGCAGAAGGAGCCTTAAAACTAAAATATGCGGTAAGAAGCGTAGATGCAAAATAAGCTCTTCCAAGTATGTTCGCGGCACCATTACTAATGATACTTGCAGCTTCAGAAATAGCTTGAGGTATAATTGGTATAGAAGAAGCACCAGTGCCACCAAATACAGATCCTAAGATAAAAACCTTTGGGTCACTACCTCCATTTGTCGCAGCGATAAGAACTTGAAGAAATTTCTTTAATTCGCTGTCTCTTCTGTCTCGTGCTGCTTCTATAATAGAATGATACATCATCATTGAACCCAAATGAGTTTGAGCTCGATATCCATGACGAAGATTAAAATTTTCAACATTATCACTTAGCACAAGATCTGCAAGGTCAGCTTCTTCTGGGCTATTATACTTGGTATTACCATAGTTAAACACGTCAATAAAAGTACTCTTTGTTTCATAATTTGGACTGAACTCATAGTACTTAATGTCTGCAGAGAAAAATGTATCTGTTAGCGGCGTTCGATTTGCTTTATCTATGTTTTTCGAGTTTAAATAAGCATCCTTTACTTCTTTCAAACGAGAAAAATTACCGTTGTTTTTGTCGGTGTCAAGTGCCAACAAATGGATTTCAGTATCATCGAACATTCCCATTGCACAAAGATGAATCATAGACTCTATGCAACGCATGCCGGTACCACCTATACCCATTACGAAATACTGTTTAGCCATAATCTTAGATATTATTGTTTTTAAGGTTATGCGTTCTTTTCTTTACCAAGAATCGAACCGAATTTAGAATGACGGAAAACAAACATGACTATAAGGCTTATCACAAAAGAACCAGCGATAGTAATCCCGAGACACTGCATATTTGTATCTGAGAACTGGTTCTGAAATGCTGTTTTTTTTATAAAGCCCATCACATACAAGTTGTTATAAAGCCAAAAGCTTATAGAACCAACAACTATAGATATAATAAGCCAAATACGGCGAGTAATGTAGGAACGGTCGTTTCCTCCACGATAAGAAGTGATATTTGCTAATAAAAATGCTACAGCGAAAATTGCAATGGCAACGATTGCTGCATAAACAAACGTGTCGTTCTGTAACTCATGGAGTTGACCAATTGTTTGAATATTTCTCATTGTTTATATGTTTTAATTGTTTTTCTAAATTATTTCTGTTCACTTTTAATATAGATTGAATAGATGACTTGTCCTTTCATTTTTTCAAGAACCTTATCATCTGCAAGACATTGTTTGATACTTGATGCAACAGATACATTTTTCTCACCAGGTCTAGTAATTGATTCAAATTCAAACTGTCCTTCGTGCTGGTCGAATATTGACTGAACCTCGTTTATTACGACATCGAGTTTAAAATAATTATAAGGAGCCCCAGTTAGAATATTAGGGTCAAACCAATCTGAATTAAAGTGGATATTAATATTACTGTGATTATTAAACTCTGTAGAATCAATCAGCATAAAATTTTCAAGTTCGGAAAGATTGCATTCGTCTTTCGTGATTTTTTCTTTTGCTTCCTTTGCATTGAAGAAATCCGAATATTCTTGGTTAATATCATATACCTTAAGGCTGACATTCTTGATTCGATAACATCCAAAAGAGTTTTTATTGAGCCCCATTTTAATAATTGGAGCCCCATTTTTCAGCGGTTTACCTGTGTTTTCATCAACAGCATTTACTAGTATCTCTTCGATTGTTTTCCAATCACATCCATCCCAATCCTCAATTTCAAATGTTCCAAATCCCTTAGATTTGCTTTCAAGAATAGAATTCTGAGTAGAAGAATTATTTCCATTACCCGTCATTTGAGGGTGGCTAGCAGAAATATGAAATTCGTCAACATTTGGGAATTGTGTAAAATCTACGGTTCTACGTATTCTATCGTAGATGTTGTTTGCCATTCTATCGTCAGTAAACAAAATGTAGAATCGTTTCTTGCTATAGTTTTGACCATTATATGGTTCTAAATAAGGCTCTGATATAACGTGGACATCGTACCCTCTTAAAATCCACGCTTTAAAGGCATTTGCAAGGTATGGATCGTTATCGTGCCCTTTTGCCATGGTTTGGGTATAGTATTCACAATCTGAAATCAATACCGATTCAGAATTGCTTTGTGCCATCATTTTAGCCGCTTTAGCCAATTCTGCATAATTTACTTCTTTTATGTTTCGAAGAAGTGTATATACACCACCATTCACTGCCATGTCCTCCTTAGCAATTTGACTACCTTTGATAGAATAGTATGTTGTAGTCTTATTAACTAATGAGGCTTCTATATTTTGGAAAAATTGAGAGTTTTGACCAAGATAGTTGCATGTAGAATAATCTACATAAAGATCAAGACTACCTTCTTTGAGGATATTCTCTTGCGGTTCGAAGTTTACTAAATGAAATTCTGTAAGATGAGCAACACTATCAGGGGTATCGACATGACTAGAAAATAAACTACATGATGAAATGCCCATAGCAGCTGTAGTTCCAACAATTATCGTTTTTACGACATTAAGTAACCTTTTATTCTTCATATTTATATCAGTTTAAAGTAGACAATCTCTTCGGAAGAGTCAATCATCCGCTACAAAGTTACCTATTTTATTTCTTATGGCTTCCTATTTTGCAAGAAATCTACAGGAAAACGTGTGTTTTAATGAAAAAGTTTTGCGAATTGCAGCATAAATATGCTGGATAGCATAGAAAATCAAGCTGTTTTCTTAAAATGACCAACTCTTCCGAAGAGATTTTCTATTCTGGTAAACAGTGTTTGTTGGATACAAACAGAATGACTTCTTATAGGTCTTTTAGTATCTTATCGTTTGCTTGGTCGATTACAGAAGTCTTGATTGAAGACAGATAGATTTGCGTGGTGGCTTCCGAATCATGCCCCAAAGCCTTGCTTATTACAGATAATGGTACGTTCTTATCACGAGCTGCACTTGCCCAACTATGCCGTGCTACATACATCGATAGAGATATATCTAAACCTACCATTTTTCCAATAACTTTCAGCTTGCGATTAATAAATAGTCCCTTGCGACAATACTGTTTTCGTTCGGTCCCATCTTCCGTTGAAATGATGGGTAATAGGTATTGAGTCGCATTCTCCGGGTATTTTGCCATCGTGGATTGCATATGTTTTTCCCATTGGATGATTAGCTGTTGGTCTGTTTTCTGACGACTATACCTTACAAATCCATTTTGTAAGTCCTTCTTCTTGAGATATGCCATATCGACAAAGGGCATTCCTCGAAGATAGAAGCTCATTAGAAACATATCACGAGCATAATCAAGAGAAGAATTGCCTGTTAAATCCAGCTCTTTGATTTTCTTTATATCAGCCAAACTGATAGCTCGCTTCTCAGTCTTGTCAATGCCCGTATATACTCTTTTGAATGGCTCGTTTTGAACGGTAAGTCCTTCTTCAACAGCTTTGTTATAAATGGTACGCATAATACGCATATAGAAAGATGACGTATTGCGTTTCAAACCTTTGGCTTTCATGTGGGCTTCATAAAGCTCGCAACTTCAAGATAGAAGTGCAATTTCTGGGTGTGGTATAGCTTAATAATCTATACCTGAAAACACCGAGGGGTTTGGGGGCGAGCAGTCCCCAAGATGCGGAACATTCAACGAGCAATACATATTAAAAAAAACAGGGAGACCGCCGTCTCCCCAAAATCAATTAATTTTGCATTGCTAATATGACATATAATCAATTGACTTCGGAGCAAAGGTACACAATTTCTATCTTACTCCAACACGGAATGAAGCAAAATAAGATAGCAGAGGCACTAAAAGTGTCCCCTTCGACCATATCTCGTGAACTAAGACGTAATAGTGGAAAGCGGGGCTGCTACAATTACGAGACGGCTCAGCGCAATGCCGATTATCATAGGCACCGCCATCCCGGCAATCGTACAATAAGTACGGAAACCATGATGCGTGCCGTCTATTTACTGGTTACCGACCAGTGGTCTCCAAAGCAGATTTCGGGAAGTTTAGCACTTGAGGGAGTGTACATATCCCATGAAACCATCTACAAGTATATACGCAAAGACAGGGAGAACGGAGGAGAGCTGTACAAGCACTGCCGACACCGCCTAAAGCACAGAAAACGAGCTATAGCAGGGAAGCCTATACAAATCCCAAACAGGACAAGCATAGCCGAGCGCCCCATGGAGGCTGACGGCAAACGGTTCGGAGACTTCGAGATGGATACCATCATTGGAAAAGACGGACATGGGGCAATCGTTACCATCATCGAGCGGAGTACCAACATGCTGTTTATGAGAAAACTCGACAAGGGGAAGAATGCCAAGGCACTGGCAAAGACGGTAGTCAGGATGCTGATGCCGTACAAAGCATACATCAAAACAATAACTACCGATAACGGTACGGAGTTCGCATGTCATGAGATGATAAGCAAGGCACTTGATACGAAAATATATTTTGCCGATCCGTATTCCTCGTGGCAGAAAGGGGCTATCGAAAACGAGAATGGACTGATACGGCAATATATACCAAAATCGAGTTCATTCGCACAATATTCACATCAGCAAATAACAAAAATCATGCACAAGATTAACATGAGACCAAGAGAAAAATTAAATTTCAATTCACCCACACAATGCTTTTATGAAATAATTCCCTAAATTTGCACTTGCTTGTTGAATTCACCGCTCCATTAAATCTGAATCCAATCGACCAAATGTTAAGTCCACATTCTCACGAAAACGCATAAAACTGTTTAGTGTGGCTTGATATGTCTCACTTGTCCTGAGTCTGTTTAACTTCTTTAATCGCTCAACTTGTTTCCTCATAAACTCAAATACTGAATCACATTCATTCGATACCTGCTGATACATCACCACAATATCGTCGGTTGAATAGTTGTCTCCATTTTTCTCCAAGGTAGTTATTGCACCTTGAATTTTGCACTGCAACCAAGTGACCTTGTCTTTTATAAGGCAAAGTTGGTCTTTGCGCAAAGTATCGGTATTGGGAATAATAATTTTACCACCATCTTCATTCCATTCACTCGCAAAGATGTGATAAGAGGTCGGTATCTGACGGACAATTCTGTCATGAATCACCTGAAAATACAAAGCCCCTTCTTTGTTTGCATCTGTAGATGCTCTGAATTTTAATTTTACTGACATAGTTTCTTTTTTTTCGTTAGACATAAGTACACCATATATAATAGGTGGCATACAAAAGCTTTGAATCATAAGTCCTATGGGATTTGATCAGCTTTCATCATCTGTATGATTTGCGCAGCTTTCGCATTTTCTTTTCTCAAAGTAGCATTCTCTGCAATCATAAAGCCAAGTAGGAATGCTCCAACAATAATCATCAATCGCACACATAGACGGATGAATTTCTGAAGATATGGATCGAACCAAAAGCATTTGGCTTTATAAACGATGTACTTCCACATGTACTTCTTCAAGCTCCCATCCGCTGGTGGCCAGACAGGAGACAAGATAGAATTGGCATTTGGTTTCAACGCATCAACTTTATCTTCGATTCTTTGCAACCGCTTGGAAACCTCTTCATTTTTTTTATCAACGGAACTTCTTTCGTTTGGATTGGATGCCCATGTTTCATCCTGCTTCTGATTTTGTTCTAAGATTCTGCGAATTACATTGGTATTATCTACGACACGATCCTGATGTTCCACCTTTACAGATTTCATGTTTGCCACAAACCGATTCTCCTGCATGTCCATCAGCTCTTTTACGCCAAGACTGACGGTGGTTGCCAAGTCGTATTTCAAGGTCTCATAAGAGATTGTTGACAACTGAATAGTTGGTTCAGAAGACAGTTGAGAAAGCTCATTCAAACCATCCAAGTCGATATTATCTTTTCTGCTAGTTCTTATTCCCATAGGATTTTCAAGTTTAGTTGTTACTATCTGTGCATACCTCTTGAACGACGTTTGCACATCTGATGAGCCATCCGAGCACAACGATAAGCCCATTTGAGGTCATCTTCATCTTTGTCTTTTCCCCAGCCACTCATATCATTTCCTCCACCGCCACAAGTCATGGACATACTCAATGCACCATCAAGATAGCCTGCGAATAGAAGCATGGCAGTTGCCTGGACTTTTTCAAGTGTTGCATATTCATTGCCATCTGGTACCGAGCATTCAAGGGCGATAACCTCGTCTGCTGATGCAGGTATATCTACATCATAATCATGATACTCATCGGTTGAAATTGTATAGTGGTTTATGACAGGAATAGGCTTCGGTATAATTGGTTTGACTACTGGCACGGAAGGTGATTGATTCACTTTTGAAATCAGAGTCGGTGCTGTCCTTATTCTATCTGCAACTTTGGATGCTGTAACCTTTGCATCATTCTCTGCATGAAGCTTAGCCCAAGTTTTCAAAATAGTGGATGGCATCAGATTACGACCTTTGCCCAACTTCGATGATTTATATTTTGAGTTGCCCCTCATGATGGCATAACCGGTAACTTTCTTGTTGGCATCACGATGCATATACGGTTTATATCCATGTTGTTCCAGTCTGCGTTCATATTCCTCCCACGTGAACAAATCCATGTTTGCCAATATCTGAATACAAGCATTCGAAATCTCTTGAATATGTGCTTGCTCAATATCTTCGGGGTTCTCCCATCCACGCCTTAGATTGATAATTTGGGCAGCCATCACAGCTCGTCTCCCGACAAGATGGTCATCATTTACATTGCCTTCCATGTCCACACGGCTGGCATCAATGTGAAGATGCAGTATACCAGAGATGCTATCACGATGAAGCGCTGCTACGTACTGGCTGTTAGCCAAATGGGTAGCCTTAGAACTGGCACGTTGCGTGCTATCTGATAGGTCAATAGAATCAAATGCTTGGATGAACTCGTTTGTCAATCGTTCCCAGTCTGAAATAGTCCATCCAGCAGTTTCTTCATTGGTTGGGGATATTTCCATCCTTATCACCGTATTCTTCAAAGGTCTTCGCTTAGGGTTGTCACCAGCCACTTTTGCCAAATGAAGATCCATACGTTGCCACATGGCTTCTGCTGAAATATCATCGGGCAATAGATTAGCTTTAATCAGGTCTGCACGGTCTTTGTCAACCGCATAACGCACGGCATTTGCGCCATGGTCTATACTTATAGCTTCGGCTACCATAATTGGCTATGGAAATTAGTCTTTCATGTAAATGATAATTTCACTCCAGCGTTGAATCAATGGTACAGAAGCTCGCATCCATCGTTCAACAAATGAGGGGTCTTTGAAAACTAGTCCTCGCTTATCAGCTTGGATAGATTTCACGGCTGCTGCTATCTTGATCAAATCCGCACGTGCATCGGACAGACTACACAATGCATCTATTTCATGGTCATCCAATCGCTTGCGTGGATGCTGACCAAATGCCACTTGTCGGGTGTACTCACTTACAGATAAACCGCACTCTTTTGCCAGTGCTTCTATCTTTTCATATTCTGCTTCTGTTACTCTTGCCTCCAATCGCTTTATGCGCTTTGGGGCTTCATTCTTGGTTTGTTTCTTCATTTTAAAAGTGGTATTTGTGTTTGTGGTTTTATAAAAGTGACCAACTCAATGCGAGTCTGCGAGCGTTGCAAGAAAGCTAATGTGGTATGAACGAGCGAAGCGAATTTGTACGACATTGGCACTTCTTGTAAGTACCTACAAAAGTTCTGGTCACTACGGGGCGTTTTACTCTCAGGTTTTCGGCAGCTATTAACCCTGACTGGAAATATAAACTTCCTCTTCATGCGGTTACTGATTGCCTGTAGGTGGATTAGTATGGGTATCATTATCGTTAGCGTACAGCGTTGCCGATAGGCTATCATTATGCTCTGCTGTATGTGCATTGCCATTATCTTGTCTTGGGGTGTACAAGTCACCATCAGCAGAAGAAGATACTTTCATATCATCATTACTATCGGTAGGCTTAATAATGGATAGCGGTGAAGATCCG
Organism: uncultured Muribaculaceae bacterium; assembly: GCA_964345145.1. Classification (GTDB taxonomy): domain Bacteria; phylum Bacillota_I; class Bacilli_A; order RF39; family UBA660; genus JAAZHN01. The sequence continues at coordinate 22,042 of CAYFQA010000001.1, forward strand.
GCAGGTTCATCAGCATTCATATAAGACTTCTTCGTTTTAATAACTTCATTATCTTCTGCTCGTTCGTCAAATTGAACGTTAGGGTTTGAAGATGCTCCTGGCTCAATTGGTTCACCTCCAATGTCCATTGAAGATTCCGTGTCATGGTTGTGGAAGTTGGATTTAGCAGATGCCTCAGAAGTAGATGTACACTCATCAGCCGATAGACCACTCATACTTGCCACAAGCGTCATAGTTGATTCATCAGCATTCGTCGTCTTCAGTTGTCTGTCTTTTATATGAATGTAATGAGGATTAAGAATCTGCTGATTGTTCACATACCATGCCGATACGCAATGTAAAGTATGGATACTTGTTCGGTTATTCTTTTCTGATGTGATAATACCTAACTGCATCATGCAATCGAGCAGTTTGGTTACAGTCTTTTTGTCATAGTCCAATTGGTTGCCCAGTTCCACCGCGGAGATAGCCACCTGACCTACGTGAAGAGTAGTGGTGAAACCTGTAATCTTATAGGGGGTATCTTTTGTAACTGCGTTATCAATCAATAGCTTTAGAATCTTCATCCGATCGATGTGATATTTGCTCTCGGCAAAAAAACTCAGTTGTTCGTCAGACAATACGATACAATAGTAGTAGCCGTTTTTCATATACTCTGTGTTTCGTTTATAAATGAGTTTTTGGTTAGCCACGATACCTGTTACCTTCTTGCTTACTTATTCTTAGTTGTGTTTTTATTCACACCACTCAAGCAAACAATTGTAGTGGTCAATAGATAATTAATCCAGTGATATTGTGGGGCATGATAATAGTCGTTCATCAAGAAAAGTCATCATGCAAGAGGATAACAGGATGGTGGCAATTCAGTCATCGAAGCAGTTCCTTTACCTAAGTCGATGACTGAATGCATAAATAGTTTAGAACGTTGCCAATCGTTTCATCAATTCTCGGAGGATAGGCTTGCGGAATTCTTTAAGAAGCTTATCTTCGTAGATGTTGGTAAGTCGATACGACATACTACTTTTTTTGAACAGAGGATTCTCGATACCGGGTAATTTCATGAACGGACTGGTGATTTTAGCACGTCCAGACAAGCCATAATATTCGGCAATCGCAAACCAGGCATTGCCCAAATGCTTACCCACAGAATCCATATTTACCACATAGCCAGCTGCATCATACAAAGTAGCAAGGATGTGATAAGTACAATGTAAGGTCTCAGGATCCTTAGTACAAGTGATGATGAACTGGTCAAAGTAGTGTCCTTGTCCTGCGAATGCTGCGAGCAAATCTACAAAAAGTTCATGGCGGTATTCATAGCACTCGGCTTCATCTTTCGGTGGACATTCCACTTCCATGTCCACGAACTTATGGATAGCTTCTTTGTTTTCTGAACTCTGCTCTACAAGGTCTTCTCCAGAAGCCACGTTCTGAGCATAAATAATCTCTGTTGTAATTGTGCTTTGAAAAATTGCGTCCAAAGCAGACTGAACGCTGTCGTGAAGTTCGATGTTACATTTCATCTTTTTCTAGTATTTGTAGACCTACATTCCCGATAGATCTATTGTTTTTGTAATCCTTCATGCTGCGTTGTGTATCAACAATAGCAGAGAATGTGAAGGGTTGAATGAGTCTGTAGCTATGGCTACTTCATTCGATAAGTTGGGTTTGTAAACTCGATAATGTCCATCATCTCGTTGAGCCTATCCGCTATGCGGTCGCCATATTTCTCACGTATCTGAACCAATGTCAGGTTCGTCGTAAAAATGGTGAACAGCTGTTCGTCATAGCGTTTTGTCAGCAGGTCAACAATTGGATTAAGCACATTGCCATAATCTAAAATCTCACGCGGTTCCGTTCCGAGGTCGTCAATCGCTAAAAGTGGAATCGTCTTGATTCGTTGCCAAGCTGGAAAGTCATTCTTGTTCTTCCATGCGATTTCATTTGCGGTCATGATACGCAATCCATAGGTGGAGTTGTCATAGGAATCATGGATTTGCAAGGCGTTGATAAGCTGTTGCAATGCTTTCACGCAGGTAGTCTTGCCATTGCCACAATATCCACACAATGCTATTCCAAACTTGCCATTATTGCTCGTCAGGTTCTCTGCCATCCGATACAATTGCGTTTCAAAACTCTCATTCGTTACAAACACACGATGACGGTGCTGTACTTCCGCCTGAACTGCTGTCTTCAGTGCTGCTCGTGCATCATCTTTTGATAATGGAAGCCTAAAACGTTCCTTGATACTCCTTTGGTGAAGCAACCGGTACATCAGTGCTTCTACGTTGGATTGTGGTTTCTTGTTGTTTGTAAACATTCTTTTTGTTATTTATAATGGTTTTCTTTAACCAGTTGAAGAAATAGGTTCGTACTTCTGTTTCTTCCCTTCTTTCAATACCAGATATTTTGAGGTATTGGAAGAACTGGTTTATATAGTTCTCTATCTCTGTATGACTGAGCTTGATTTGTTGAGAAGATGACAGTAGGGAAATGATAGATTCTTGCCATGATGTATCTTTCGATAATAGCAATTCCAAATCATCCAATCTTAGATCATTCTCACGCGCGTTATTATTAGAATTATCTTTCTTATTGTCTTTATCTTTTATATTATATGGGGACAATTCCACCGACAACGGCATCGACAATTGCTCAGACATCTTCACCGACAACTCCACCGACAATGGGGATAAACGCTCCATGATGGTATAAGTTGGGGCTACTTCCTTACCCTTTCCGGGGACAAAACTGATAAAGCCACGTTGTTTAAGACATTCTCTAGCCTTTACCAAATTCTGCTTGCTCGTCTTTAGTCGGTTACATATCATCTCTGTTGGGCATCGGATGGGCATCTGCCATCTTCGTGCATTGGCTCTGTGAAGAAGAAAGAAATATAGTGCTACCTCTGTTGAAGAGTATGGCTCATATTCACCTTCTTGCCAGAATCGATTGGTTAACTCGTACAGGTTCATATCATTCCTATTTTAAAATATCTCTCTGGGTGACATAGGCAATAGCCTCTCTATCGATTTCATCCTGTGATGACACACGTATTCTGCGCAACCACTTATCCAAATCATTCTTGTCAAAGAAGCACAATTTGCCATTAGGCTTGTAAAACACTATTTCTTTACGCATCATAAGCTTATGTAGATAGGATTTCTTTAATCCCAAATACTCGGCAGCTTCAACCGTTGTGAGGAGTTCACATCTCATCGTATTTCTTTTTTTAGTTAATATTCCATTCGTGAAACCTTTGGAAATCTTAGCTGCATTCCAGCGGCTCATTTCTTCCTTTTGGTTACGATGCAAAAGTACGACTACTTATCTGTGGAGAATTGTGGCTAATTTGTGGTTGGGTATAAAAAACGTTTGGCTATACCATTGAAAAACAACGATATAGCCAAATGTTAATGTTAAACTATGTATAAGTTTGTGGTTGGTTTGTAATCCTGTGTGGTTTACATGTACTCTTTTGCTATTTTGAGGGCATTTTGAATGTCTTCAACAAAGATTTTATTAGATTTGCTAGTCCCAACGGACTCTGCATCTTTATAATGTGATTTGTAATAATCTGGGCTGATACTGCAACAATCAAGCATTCTCATCACCCATTCCATACCTACATCTGGGTTCTTGAATTCCCTGCTTACTATATATAATAGGTAGCAGACACGAGTGTTCTCACGACTACGAACTATTATCTTTGTCGATGGCTGCTTCAAATTCATGAAGTCGGCAAATTCAGTACCTTTCATATGCTCAAACTGTCGGCAGTTGCATACCTTATAAAGCATACAACACAACGTCAAGTCCACAAGGTCTTTGTACTTGGCTGTTTCTTGTAGAAATAGTCTGCTCATACTGAACCTTGCGTTTTGATATTATCAATATCAACAATGATACCTTTGGCTATTCGCTCAATACGAGTGACCAACACTTCCAAAAACATCATGTCGAAATAATAAAGTGAGGCAGTTTTTCTGCGTTCCTTGTCGAAACGTGCGAAAAGCTCGTTCGTTTTTGTATGAGCCTTGTCGTATTCAGCCTTTGCTTTATCACACTTGTCTTCGGTAGGTTTATATTCATCATCCTCATAAGCCATGAAGTCCAAACGGTTACTTAGTTCTGAGTATTCTTTCCAAAGTTGGGTAGATATGTCCCTTGCGCTTTCATACTGCTCTTCTAAAGGTTTGAGGTAGGCATCACAGATTGGCTTTGGATCGAATGACTGGAATAACTCTGCATTCTGATTATAAATGAGACAAAAAGAATTTGTTGCATCAGACAACTGTTTTGCAATGTCTAATAAATGCTTGGCATTGGTATTCAGCTCATCCTCTGCCATCGCAATGATGGCATTAGTATCCTTATAATGGAGATAGAATGTAGATAGAACAAGAGCATCTTCATACACAAGAGCCTTGTTCTTCTCGTATTTGACCAAAAGATTATTGATAATCTGTAGGTCGGTTGCAATGGATGATAAGTTTGACATCGTGATTTTGGCTTATTTATTTGACCAATAGCTTGTCAATCAGTTTTTCACGCACCAATTCGTATGCTTCAACTGGATCAAAAGACATTTCTGGTCGAATGAGTAATTGTGTGTCGCCTAAGAAGTCTGGATCCTGCATCTTTTCTTCCATATTGAGAATGTATTGCTTGTGCGTTGGTGGTTGGCTGACAACAAAACCCATATACTTACGATAGCAACGAATGACATCATCAAGGTTTACATCAGTTTTTGTTAATGCTTCGTAAAGGTCAAACAAATCACGTCCTTTTTTGCGTTGGTATAAAGCACGAAGTTTTGTACCAAGCAACTCAGCAAAATGATAGGTAGTAATTTCACATGAGCCTTTGAACCATTGGCTATCAACCGTAAAGGGATGCTTTATTAGTCCCATCTCATTGAAATGTTCGAAACAATTGATTTCAAGTTTCAAGCGAATGGGCATTATAGGTGGTATCTCGGATTCCATACGGAAAAGCATTGTATTGTTGTAACGCTTTTGTTTGGTAACACGGTCGGGCATAAAGTCAAGGACTTCACCAAGACGAAACATGATGGGCTTGATTGGTCCTGATGTTATCTGGACAAGGTCAATGTCTTCACTATATCTTGGCTGTGGAGACATATAGAGTTTATGAAGGGCTGTACCTCCACGAAAGGCTAATTGACTTGCCAAAAACTCGTCGCTAAATATTGCGACTAACGCACGTGATATGAGCAAATCCTGCTCAACTTGCACATTTTCTTTCCATGGAACTTGTATGCTCCATTCCTGTATAGATGCTCTGTCTATCATATATCGTCTGGTTCTATTGTTTGATTTATTATAACGTTCCATCGGTTGTCTATCTGACATCCATTTGTAGAATGGTCAGAATCTAATGGAACTTTCTTCATTCTTTTATTGTTTGATTTAAGAAGGTTGAACAATATATTTGCTTGTTCAGTCTCTTCTAAAATGATTTCTGCAATATATCCTAATCGTTGTAATGTGGGGATATTTGTTACAGAAAGTAGGGATTCGAACTGCTTGTTGAAATCTGTATATTCCAAAAGTTCTTCCAAAACAGTGGCAGCCATAGAAAGCCCACCGATCAATTGGTTATATTGAACTAAATCTACAGCAGTTAGTTCTGGAGAAGAGAACTTTACTCTGCCAGTCTCGGAATTTTTCTGCATGAGTAGGCTCACTGGTATCTCGCGACGATAGTTCCACATTAATTGATTGTTATATTGACTGGATGTAGAGGTCTTCGGTAATATGGTCGTTACTGAAAACTTCTGCGGTCGCTGATGTGCTGCACCATGCAATTCGGCAGCACTAAGTAAGCTTATATAATAGGGCTTGCCTAAATAGGACATCAATTGGTCTATATAATATAAAGGTGGAACAACGCCACGAGCTGAATATTGCACTGGTATTACAGTGTAAAAGCACTTATATACAGATACAATTATCGATTGCTTTGACAAACGATATAATTCAGAGGTAATAACCCTAACAGACGTATTGGGGAATTCTTCCTTTACGTCTGCTATGGAAAAAGTAGGTCTTCCTGCAATTTCCCGTTGCTTTATCCAACTTCTTATAGTCATATCTGTCTATTTTGGTGCAAAGATAAGCATTATCCGCTGATTTCTGCACTAAAAAAGGCAAAACATGTGGGTTTGCGACGAAATAATGTATGAATGATACGAAAATCAACCTATACGAGTTGAATTTTGTGTTTCAACTTATATAGGTTGAAAATATGAATGTTATCTAAATGATGTCTTTATCCGTTTAGCTTGCCGAATGCTTCGTCAATCAAGCTGACTGCATCATCCTTCTTTTTATTGATGATTTTGGCGTAGATTTGCGTGGTTTCTATCTTGCTATGACCTAATAGCTTGCTAACCGTATAAATATCAACGCCTAAGGTAAGAAGCATTGTTCCGAAAGTATGTCTTGAGCAATGAAATGTTATCGGTTTGGTGATACCTGCTTCATCCATCCATGGCTTGATGTATTGTTTTGTATTTACTTGGACTGGCAATCTGACAAATATACGGTCATCATCCTTGGCATTTCCTCGCTCAGGCAACCAGTTGATTGCTTTTTGAGAGATGGGAAGATATAATGGGGTTGTAGTTTTCTGCATCATAATGTTGATGCGCCACTTATCGCCATCTTTGATAAGGTCTTTCCAAGTGAGTTGACGAATATCGCTGATACGCAAGCCACAATAGCAGGCAAAAAGAAATGCTTGCTTGATGTGGAGATAATCGTGTGGGGTGGCTTCTATCTTTTTCAATTCCTCTATTGTCAGGAACTCACGTTTGCTCTCCGGCACTTTTATCTTATCTTGCAAAGAAAGTTTGTTCAGCGGATTGTCGGGAATGACATCTTCTCGAACTGCCATATTCAAGGCGTTCCTTAAACAAGCTATGTAGTTGATAGCTGTATATGTCTTGATTGGATTACCATTTGGGGAACGATAATCATTCTTCAAGAAGTTGGTAAGCCCAATACAATACTTGCGATCCATCTTTGCCAATGGTATATTGATGTTATAAGCGGTAATGGCATGAATGGTGTTGTGGATAAGCTTTTTATCTTTCACACCTTTCTGTTCCTGCTTCTGTCTGAATGTTTCCATCCATTCAGCCAAAGTCTGCTTGGATTTCAGCATTGTTGTTTTCAAACCAGCCTTGTTGTTGGTGTATTCAAGTATTCGTGTAAGCTTGATTGCGTTGGCGGCTTGCATGGTTGCTTCATTCTGAGCCTTAGTCATCGCATTAGTCTCTGGTACGAGGTATAGTTTCAGAAATTCATAATTGCGCTTTCCGTCAAGATAACAGTCAAGATATATAGATTGAACACCTTTAGCCAAACTCTTGAATCTGAGTCTGATTGGTTCTTTTGTGGATTTTACTGTAATTTTCTTTGCCATGGTGGTATCTAGTTTAGAGGTTTGTGAATTATATTTGTGCGTTATCCAATAGAGCGATGGCGTCATCTTTCTTTTGGTTTATGATTTTGGCATATCTTTGGGTATGGCGAATACTGGTATGTCCCAATAGTTTGGAAACAGTATAAAGGTCAACGCCAAGTGTCAGTAACATAGTTGCATACGTGTGGCGACTTGTATGGAAACACACGTCCTTATTCTTTATTCCGGCTTCCTTAGCCCATGGTTTTAGATATTGACTTATCTTGTTTTCAGTTAAAGTAGGGAAAACCTTATTGTCTGGTTTTCTTTCATCGGTTGGCAACCATTGTATGGCTTGTTGTGGCAATGGTATGTAGATAATCTTTTCTGTTTTGAGCATTCTGATGGCTACTCTCCACATGCCATCTTCAAATGAGATATCCTTCCATAGCATGGCTCTTATATCACCAAGACGTAAACCGCAATTACAAGCAAACAGATAGGCGTGTTTTACGACTTCGCTCTTGCAAGGGGTTTCTATTAACTTCTTGACCTCTTCTATGGTGAGATATTCACGGATTTGTTCGATTGGTTGGATTTTATCACCAGCCGATAGAAGTGTCATTGGATTCATGTGGATAATATTTTCACGAACGGCAGTCGTTAATGCTGTGCTAAACTCCAATAAGGTATTGAATCCTGACTTTGGACTCAGATGATTACCATTTGCACAAGTATAACCAGTTCTTAGGAAATCTACGAAGCCAAGGCAGAAATCCTTATCAATATCATCCAATACGACTGTGGCATTATATTGCTGCAATAGAGCCTTTACTCTTTTAATGGGAGTTAGGTTGCGAACACCTCTCTTCTTTTGAATTTCATAATACTGGTCCATCCAATCGGCAAATGTCAAACTCTGTTTTGATTCTTCTGATTGGATATATTTGCCTTGCTCCTGTGAATATTTCAGCAACTCACGCATACGTCTTTTGCGAATCTTTTCCGCTTTGTTTAATGTCGCTTTGTTTTTCTTGACGGAAGCATCGTCAATTTCTATAAGCATAAACAAATCGGGGATACGCTCATAAGTGCGTTTTCCATTCTCATATATCTCCAGATATATTGACTTGCGTCCATCCGCTTTATTCTTAAAGTAGAATTTGACAGACTCCTTTTTATGGGTTGTTTTTGATGCTTCCATATCCGTATTATTTTTGTTACTGATGCAAAGGTAACATAATTCCCTAAATTAGTCGCAAAAACGAGTAACAAAAATATAGCAAAAAAGAAAAGTGAGAGTCATAAATAAGAAAATAAGCAACTTGCGTAATACATTGATATTAAGCATTATAAATTCTTATAATTTCCTTTGATTTTCCTTGTTTTTATACAAATGGGAAATAGGCTACCGACATAGCCCAAAGTGAAGATTCCCATGTTGCATCATTTTTGG
>CAYFQA010000002.1:0-15257 GCA_964345145.1 uncultured Muribaculaceae bacterium
AATTTTGATTCTTCTTCTATATCACTATCTTTTAACTCTATTATTTCTACTTTATGATATCTACTAATTCTTTTTAAATAATCTTCTATCATATTATTTAAATAAGATTCTTTAATTTTACCCACGCATATTATTCTTATCATATTTCTATTACCTCAGATATTTCATCTTGTTTAGCTACAGAGATATTATTAAAATCTATATTTGAATCTTTCATTACAGCAAAAAACACTTCTAATGCTTTTTCTTCTGTATTATTTTCTTCACTAAGATGAGCTAAAAAAATCTTCTTCGTTTTTGGACCAATTAATTTACTTAAATAAGTTGAGGCTGCGATATTTGATAAATGACCAACATCACTTAATATTCTTGCTTGTAACCATTTAGGATATTTTCCCTTAATTAACATCTCTGGATCATGATTGCTCTCAAATATATAAACGGTTTTATTTTTTAATTTAGAAAAATGTTTTGAATTGATATATCCTGTATCAGTAATTAAAACTAAACTTTTGTTATTATGTTCTATTACAAAGCCTCTAGAATCAGCAGAATCATGACTAGTTTTAATAAAATCTATTTTTATATCATCTAAAAGAATTGAATTATCAGATATAAATAAATTTTCATATTTATCTAAATAAGGTAATTCAGTTTTCATTTTTTCACTTAAACAAATCATTGTTTTATATTTTTTTGTTATTTGTTCTAACCCTTGAGTATGATCACTGTGAGCATGAGAAATAAATATATAATCTATTTCTTTTAACAAAACATTAATTTCTTTTAATCTTTTTTCTAAGCTTGTAATAGTAAGTCCAACATCTATTAATATCTTTTTATTATTTATTTCTATATATGTTGAATTACCTTTAGAACCGCTTGCTAAAACACATACTTTCATTAATATCTAAAAGCTGGTGAAACTTTAACTGGATCCAAAGCATATTTTTTATCATATACCCATACATCACTTCCTGGAATATAATACACTGAAAAATGAAGATGATATCCATATGCTTTACCAGTATTTCCAATTGCACCAATTCTATCTCCTTTTTTTACTTTTTGCCCCTCTTTAACAAATATCTCACTCAAGTGTAGATAACTAGTGAAATAACCATTTTGATGATTTATCCTAACATTTTTACCTGGATTACCTGATGAATAACGCGCAACGATAACTACCCCATCATTAGCAGCAAATACAGGGCTACCTAAACTAATACTACCACATCCAGAAATATCAATTGCATCATGGAAATCTCCTCGACGGGGTCCAAAACCACTACTTATTTTACAATAGTTAACTGTTGGTCTACCCCAATCTTCTGGACTCAAGTCACTATTAACATTAATATGACGATAACCACCTCTAACAATTATTTTATTAACAGGTGGTGAAACTTCAACCATCGAAATCTTTTTAGCATCTAACATTTCACCATTAACATATTCTACTTCATACTTAACCGTTGCCGCACCATTTTCTCCCTGTTGTTGAACAAAACTAGTACCAACACTTAGATTTTTATCATATTTAACAACAGTTTCATAATAAGCTACCTGCTTTTCCACTAATTCTGTTTTAGAAATAACTGTAACTGCTGGATTGATTAAACTTACATTTAATGATTGATCTCCTCTTGATGATAACAAAGCATTTTCATCTTTTAAATCTGGGTTTGCTATAAGTAATTCGGTAATACTTAAACCATTATCATTAGCAATACTCTTAATAGTATCACCTTTTCTAACAATATATTTCTTAGTTGGTGTCGATGTACCATATAAAAGATAACTACTAATTTCTTGTTCATTAGTAAAAATATTATTTTCTGTATTAATATAAGCTTCCTTTATAGTTATTTTTTCTTGTAAATTTATTTCACTAATATATTCACCTATATCATTAGTTTTATTTTGTGTATTATTTATATAATCTTCATATTGTTCTTTTTTCACAAAAACAGTAACTAATTTCTCCATCGATTTTTCAAAATCTTCTTTATTTAATATATATAGTTTTTTATCTTTTACTTCTTTACTGCTACTTCTAATAGTTACTACATAGCCTTTAATAGAAAATTCACTTATTTGATTATAAACATAGTCAATATCTAAAAAATTATTATCATAAGTAATATATTTAACAATTTCCAATCCAGTTGGAGGATATACTTGATCTACTTCATACTTATTCTTAATATACTCTTGTTCATAATTAATTTTATCTAATAATTCTTGTTTTTCTCTAATCATACCAAGTTTATTACCGTTCAAATAAACTAAATATGCTTCTTGAGGATTAGTTTTTCCTTCAGTATTTATTCCAACATAAAACACTAATATTCCTATTAGAATTGTAATAAAAATTGTTGTTATTCTTTGATTTAGTTTCATTATTCATCCTTTTCTGTATTATCTCTTAAATAATTTTTAAAATTACTAATATTTTTTTCAAATAATAATTCTACAGTTCCTCTTTCACCATTACGATGTTTACCAATAATTAATTCTACTAAAGATGTTGGATTAGATTTTGCATCTTTACTATAGTAATCATCAGAATATAAAAACATTACTATATCTGCATCTTGTTCAATAGAGCCTGATTCTCTTAGATCACTTAAATTTGGTCTTTTATTTTCTCTTAATTCAGGACTTCTCGACAACTGAGCAAGCGCAATTACTGGTACTTTTAATTCCATTGCCATTATTTTTAAAGAACGAGATATTTCTGATACTTCTTGTTGACGATTACCTGCATATCTTGATGTACCTTCAATTAATTGTAGATAGTCAATTACAACTAAACCTAACCCTTGATCAGTGCTAGCAAGTCTTCGACACTTAGCTCTTATATCAGATACTCTTATTCCAGATGCATCTTCTAAATATAAATTTGCATTTGATAATTCACTCATTGCTTCATTAAAACGTTTCCAATCAGAATGATTTAATTGTCCAGTACGAAGTTTATTTGAATCTATTCCACCAACTGAACTTATTAATCTCATTACTAATTGTTCAGCGCCCATTTCCATACTAAAAAATGCAACTGCTTTACCACTATTTAAAGCAGCATAAGAAGCAATATTTAAACCAATAGCTGATTTACCCATTCCTGGTCTTGCTGCTAAAATAATTAATTCATTTTCATGTAATCCACTTGTCATTCTATCTAAATCATAAAATCCTGTTGCTAAACCAGTAATTTCTCGATCTTTTTTAGCATTAACCTCAATTTGTTCTTGAACCTTCCTTAAAACTTCGCTTATTGGTTGAAATTCTCCTGCTTTCCTTCTTTTAGTAACATCAAATATTAACTTTTCAGCATTATCAACTATATCACTTGCTGCTTCTTCTTCATCATAAGCATTTTTAATTATTTCTGTTGAAGTCTCAATTAACTTTCTTAATAAAGCTTTTTCATAAACTATATTAATGTGGTAGTCGATATTAGCGGCACTTGCTACAGAATCAATGACTTCAGCTAAATATTCTAAACCAACACTATTTAAATAATTTAATCTTTCTAATTCATTTGAAACTGTAGTTACATCGACAGAAACTCTTTTATCATATAAATTCTTAATTGCTTCAAATATTTTTTTGTTTTCAGCAATTAAAAACATATCTGCTGTTAATTCTTCGCAAACTTTATCTAAAGCATAGCCAGTAAGAAATGTAGCTCCTAAAACTTCCATTTCGGCTTCAATATTTTGTGGTAGTTTTCTTGACGACATAATTCACCTACTTTTTTTCTAACTTTACTTTTAATATCATTTTTACTTTCTTATGTAAATTTATTTCAACGTTATGAATACCAAGTGTATCTAAAGGAGATTTAATATTAATTTGATTCTTTTTAATATCATAACCCATTTCTAATAATTTTTCTCTAATTTGAGTACTAGATATTTGACCAAACACTTTATCTTCTTTACCTGTTTTAACAATAAAGCTTATTGTTTTATTTTCCAAGTTTGATTTTATTTTTTCCATTTCACTGACTAAATTAGCTTCATTATCTTTTCTTATAGCTATTTCATCATTTAATCTTTCTTGACTTGTTTTACTATAAGCTACAGCTAATTTCTTTTTAATTAAAAAGTTGTTTGCATAACCATCACTTACTTCAACAATATCATCTTTTTTACCAAGCTTTTTTACATCTTCTAATAATATCACCTTCATAAAATCTCTCCTTTTCTTAGAATAAATATTATAACATATATTCTTTTATATTATAATTTTTCCAAACTATTATTACTATATCTTTTTGAACAACTTTTTAACATAATATTTAAATTTATCTAATAAATTAATATATAAATCCATTTCTCCAATAGTCTCAACTACTTTACCATTAAATCCTTTTTTAAAATCATAAACTCCTCTTGTCTTAATATTAGGATCAGATAAATCTTCTATTCCATAAAAATTATATAAAGGAATTCCCATATTAATAGTTTTTTCTATTATATACCATTGAATTAAATAAGGAGCATTTAAAAACAGAAACTCTTCCTTAGAACCACTAAACAAATAAATCACCTCATTGCCATATACACAAAACATAGAAGCTGCTAAATCAATTACTTCTCCATATTCTTTTTTTATTTGTTTAATTTTATTAATATTATTTTTAATATTTTCAATGTTTTCTTCATGATTTTTTCTTTTACCTTCACCTTTTATTTTAGGTAAACCTTCTTCTAATTCTTTAAGTTCTTTAGTTAATATTTTAAGATATTCTTGTAAATTTATCTTAGCTATATATATTTTTAGATTTTCTTTAAACTCTTCTTTCATAAATGAGTAATATTCATCATCTCTTACAGAAAAATTTTTACGTTCTGCAGTTTCTGAAACAATCTCAGAAAATCTTTTTAAATCATTGTCTAATTCTTCAATTTCAATACCAATTCTTTGACACTTTCGAATAATATTTTTAACATTGCTTTTGAAATTGTTAAATACTTCATCTGTTTTTTTATTATTAAGATCTAGTATATATAACCATTTTTTTTGAACAGAATAATTTAAATATTTAAAGCCTAATTTTTCTAAACTTTTTAATATATGTAAATTATTTAATTCATCTGTCTTTTCACCATCATTATTTCTTGAATACAACTCTATATATGGATCTATTTTTAACATATAACCATTTTTTTTCTTAATAAAGTCTTTTAATTTTTCAACATAAAAACATAACAAATCAAAATTGTTATAATCTAATTGCAAACCACGTGGCGAATAAAAGTATTTTCTTTTTTTATTATATCTAACTATAAATAAAGATGCAGCAATAACTTCATTTTTATCTTTTACTCCTAAATAAAAAATTTCGTTTCCAATTTTTTTATTAACTTTAGACATTTCCACCGATTGTAAAAATGTTTTTCCATCATAATTATTTAAAAAGTCTTGATATTCTTTTTCAGTTAATTCAACAAACTTCACGTATACCACCATATTTATTATACCATGTCTATATTGACTTTGCAGTTTTTTGTAATATAAAAGATGTTTCTTTTTTAAGAAACATCTTATTCTATTAATATTTATACTTGATAATCTTCTTTAAATAATTCCAATAATTTATTTACTAATTCATCATCCACGATTTCTTTAAGATTATCATTTTTATATTCACAAAACATAAAATCACTGTAATCTTGATCATTTATTAAAAAAGTATAATTAATATTATCCATCACTCTTGATGCAACTACCACATATTCTTTATTATTATCTAATGTTAATATTTCACCTTTTGATAACATTTACTTCTCCTCCCAATTCTTGCTCTGGTTGATTCTGTTGTTGGACTTGTTTTTGTCGACTATTAGAAAACTTATAATTTGAAACTGCTGTTTTCATTTCTGCTGGTTTGCTTACAAAAACTTTACCAGCTTTTTTATTAACACTCCCACTAATTATACGACCTTTTGTTCTCAAATTTTCATTATATTTTTCAAACTTTTCTGGGTTAGCATTTTGATAATCAACAATTTCATTTCGAATTTTCCTTAATTGTGAAGTTAATTTAATTACTCTAGATACTTTTTGAGCACCAGAAATCGTTAACAATGTTGCAATTGGCCCTGCTTGTTTAAATGTTTCAACAAAAAAAGACCATGTGAAAGACCATGTATCCAAATCATTTATTGGCATTTTAACAAACTCTTCTAAATTTACACCAGATGCTTTCATAGCTACAGCTGCACCTAAAATAAAAATTCCAGCTGCAATTGCATTATTTCTTCTTGATCTTGTTAGTTCATTCTCTTCTCTATTTCTTCTTATTATTTGAAATTTTCTATCTGTTTCTTGAATTTCAAGTTGTTTTTTTGAATGTTTAATAATTCATTAGCTTGTTCTTCAGTCATTTTCATTCCTCCTAATTATAATATATCTTGAAATATAAAAAAAGATACTATTAAGTATCTTACTTGACAAATGGTATTAAAGCCATAAAACGTGCTCTTTTAATTTGCATAGCTATATATCTTTGATGCTTAGCACATGCTCCAGTCATACGTCTAGGTAATATTTTACCCTTTTCATTAATATATCTTGAAACATGCATAACTTCTTTATAGTCTACATCTTTTCCTGCACACATTTGGCATACTCTTTTTTTCTTACGATAAAATTCAGCCATATTTCCTCCTTATTTAAAATGGTAAATCATCATCACTTAAGTTAACTTCTTCACCAAAATCTTTAAATGGATCTTCTGATACATCCGAACCATTAACTTCAATTGGACTTTGACTTTCATAATCAGTTGGAGTATCTGGATAGAATCCTCCACTTCCTTTTGAATCTGATTTCGAACCTAAGAAAGTTATACTATCTGCAACAACTTCTGTAACATATCTTTTTGTTCCATCTTGAGCATCATAGCTACGTGTCTGAATTCTTCCTTCTACACCAACTAATGAGCCCTTATTACAATATTTAGATAAGTTTTCTGCTTGTTTACGCCAAGCAACACAATTAAGAAAATCTGCTTCTCTTTCACCACTTTGGTTAGTAAAAGGACGATTTACTGCAACTGTGAAATTAACACTAGGAACTCCATTTACAGTTGTTCTTAATTCTGGATCTTTTGTTAATCTTCCTACTAAAATACTTTTATTCATTTTTTACTCCTTATCTAAATTAATTATTAAATGTCTAATTAAGTTTTCTTCAATTGCTGCTCTACGATCAAATTCAGCAATAGCTTCTGCACTAGCATTAATATTCATCACAAAATAATATCCACTAACTTCTTTCTTAATTGGATACGCTAATTGTTTTTGACCTAATTCTTTGAAAGACTCTACCTTACCTTTAAAATCTGTAATCACACTTTTCATGTAATTAGCGATTTTATCGACTTCATCTTTCTCAATTGTTGACTTAACAATGAACATAATTTCATAATTGTTCATACTACACCTCCTTACGGTCTATCGGCTTTTTTAAAAAGCAAGGAGCTTTTCGCTCATTGATATTATAACACACTGTTTTTTTTATTACAATTTATTTATATATTTTTTAAATAAAGTTAAACATTAAATCTAAAATAACAAATATCTCCATCTTGCATTTGATATTCTTTGCCTTCAAGGCGCATTTTTCCAGCTTCTTTAACTTTTAATTCCGTACCGTATTTTTCTAAATCACTAAAACTCATTATTTCTGCCCTTATAAAACCTCTTTGAAAGTCAGAATGAATAATTCCAGCACATTCAGGAGCTTTCATTCCTTTTTTATAAGTCCAAGCACGACACTCATCTTCACCAGCAGTAAAAAAAGTTTCTAATCCTAATAATTCATATGTAGCAAAAATCAACTTATCTAAACCACTATTTTTTATTCCTAAATCATTTAAAAATACTTTTCTATCATCATCGGATAATTCTGCTAATTCACTTTCAATTTTTGCAGACATTACAATTACACTTGAGTTTTCTTTTCCTGCATACTCTTCAACCAATTTTGTATATTCATTACCGCCAACTATCGCGCTTTCTTCATCAACATTTGCTAAATATATAATTGGTTTTAAAGTAATAAAATTAAATGGTTTTAAAACTAATAATTCTTCTTTTGAAAATTCTATTCTTCTTAGTGGTATATTATTTTTCAAATTATCTATACATTTATTAAGTATTTCCAATTCAAATAATTCTTGTTTATCTTTAGTCATCATTGCTTTTTTACCTATTCTATTAATTCTATTTTCAGCAATTTCTAAATCAGAAATAATTAATTCCACATTAATTATTTCAATATCTGCGATTGGATCAACTTTATTTGTTACATGAATTATTCCTGGATCATCAAAACAACGAACGACTTCAACAATAGAATCAACTTCACGGATATGAGATAAAAATTTATTGCCTAACCCTTCTCCTTGAGAAGCACCTTTAACTAAACCAGCTATATCAGTAAATTCATATGTTGTTGGTATGACCGATTCTGGTAAATATAGATTTTCTAAAAATTCTAATCTAGAATCAGGAACTGTTACTATTCCAACGTTAGGATCAATTGTTGCAAAAGGATAATTTGCTGCTAAAATATTTTTTTTAGTTATTGCGTTAAATAAAGTTGATTTTCCAACATTAGGTAAACCAACAATACCTGCTTTTAATGCCATAAAATCATCCTCTCTATATAAATGGTGTTGAACCAATACCTAATGAAATACCTATTGTATACCAAATTATTATTAATAATATCCATATAATTGCAGTTACAATGCTATAAGGAATCATATATTTTATTCCATCGAGAATTGTAATAGTTCTTTCTTCGTTATTAAATTGTTTTAATAATCCTAAATAAATTATAAAATATACAAATAATGGAGTTATTCCTAAAACTACCGATTCACTAGCTCTAAAAATTAACTGAGCAAATTCCGGATTCATTCCTGCATCCATAAAAGCTCTTACTGAAATTCCTGAAAATATTGACCATCTTAATACTGTTGATGGTAAAAATATTGCTGCAATTCCAGATATAATAAAGAATACAATAACTAAAACAATTCCACCTAAATTAGAATCCACTATAATATTAACTAAAGAAGCTGCAATTACATTACCTAAATAAGTTCTTTTAAAAACACTGATAAATACTGACGCTACAAATATTAAAACAATTATTTTTCCGGATTTATTTAATGAATGACTTAAAAAATCACTGAAATTTTTATTGTTTTTAATAGTTTTTGCACCGATTCCATAAAACAATCCCAATATTACAAATAACATTGTAACAACAAATATAAATCCAGAAGAGAAAAATGAATTATAACCAAATAATTTATCGATATATAAAGTTTGAGAATAATCTAATAAATTCCCAGATAATGGTAATCCTGGAATAATATTGTAAGCAAAAAATAATAAATATAATATTCCCATTCCTAGACCAATTACTAAGCCTCTTAATTCTCTTTTACCCAATGTATACTCTTCTAATTCTTCTTCTGGCGCATATTTCTCTAATCTTGGTACTAAATATTTTTCTGTAATTAATGTTAATGAAAACGCTAGTAATATAACTGCTGCTAAAGAAATAAAAGCAAAACTAAAAACACCTACTGAATAGTTTTTATCAAGCAAACTAGCGCCTGCTTCAGTTAAACTAGATAAAGATGTATCAATTGAACTAAATACAACTTTTGCTCCCATACCACATGTTATTCCAGCAAAAGAAGAAATTATTCCTGCAGCTGGATTTCTACGACCATACTTAAATAATAAAGCTGCAATTGGAAGTAACATTACTGCAACAACATCTCCTGCTATTGTAAACAAAATTGAGTTTAATATTAAAAAGAAAGTAACTCTATTTTTATTAAAAAGCCACTTTTATCCATAATTCCTATTCCTAATAAAACAATAATTAGCATACTTAGAGGTACAAAGTTAACAAAATTAGCTACTGTATTACTAAATATATATTTTAATCCTGCTAAATTAAATAATGAGTCTACATGTACAGAAACTGTTTCATAACTCTGACTTACTGAATTTGCTTTTAAATATGTTGAACCAACATCAAAATAACCTAATATACCACTTATAATTATAGTTAAGACTACTAAAATAATAAAACTCATAACTGGATGCAATTTTATTCTATCTTTAAGATTAATTCTTCTCATCTTTATCTCCTAAGACTTTCTTTAATTTTTTTTCAAATTTCATTCGTTCCATCATTATTTCACGATTACAATGAATACATTTAATTTTTATATCTAACCCTATTCTTGTAATCTGCCAATGATTAGTACCACAAGCATGTGGCTTCTTCATAATTACATAATCATTTAATTTATAATTATTCATCAATATTCACACCAATAGTATTTAAAATTGATCCTAATTCTTCCTTATTATTAAATAGAATTTCAACTTTATTACTTTGAAACACCATATATTCAGGTGGTAAACTTGGCTTACGAGATACTTTAACAGCTCTTTCAAAACTTTTATCCCTTGTCAAATCATCTAATTCATGCACGCTCAAATTTTCTTTAACTACTTTGTTAGCTAAATCAATTATTTGATTTTCATCTGATAATTTACTAAGTATTCTAGCATGACTCATCGATAACTCTTTACTGTTAACTTGATTTCTTACAGTCAAAGGCAATCTCAAAAGACCTAACATATTTGTTATATGTGTTCTGTTTTTTCCTACTTTATTAGCTAATTCTTCTTGAGTTATATTTGTTTTACTAATGATTCGATAATATCCTTCAGCTTCTTCTATTGGTGACAAATCTTCTCTTTGAACATTTTCTAAAACAGCTAACTCCATCATTTCTTCATCGGTAAAATCACGAACAATTGCAGAAATAGTTTTAAGACCAGCTATTTTTGCTGCTCGTACCCTTCTTTCACCAGCTATTAATTCATATCCTTTAATACTTTTTTTAACAATTATTGGTTGTAATAAGCCATTTTCTTTTATTGATTGAGCAAGCTCTTGTAATGATTCCTCATCAAAATATTTTCTTGGTTGATAAGGATTACTTCTAATATCATCTAAATTTATTTCTAAAATGTCTTTTTTAGTAGCGTTTTCAACAATATTTTTTTCTAGCTGATTAAAATCAAAAGTTTCGCTTCCAAATAATTGATCTAAACCTTTTCCTAATGCTTTTCTATTATTCTCCATTGCGTTCAATCACTTCCTTTGCTAAGTTCATATACGCTTCATTGGCCCTACTATTAGGGTCATATTCTCCAATCGGTTCCCCATGACTTGGAGCCTCAACTAATCTAATTAATCTAGGAATTATTGTGTCAAATACTTTTTCTTTAAAATATTTTCTAACTTCTTCAACTACTTCTAAACCTAAATTTGTTCTTGCATCTAATAATGTTAATAATACTCCTTCAATAGTTAAATTTGGATTTAGTTTTGCTTGTGTCATAATTATCGTATTTAATAATTGAGTTATCCCTTCCAATGCAAAAAATTCACATTGAACAGGAATTATTACTGAATCACTTGCAACAAGTGCATTTGTTGATAATAAACCTAATGAAGGTGGGCAATCAATAATTATGTAATCAAATTTATCTCTTACATCTTCTAATGAATTACGTAATTGTTCTTGAAATTTAAAAGACTCATTAGTATATGCTTTTTGGATTAATTCAACATCCAATCCAGCCATATTAATCGAAGCAGGTATTATATACAGATTGTCAAATCTTGTTTTAATTATTACTTCTTTAGCACTTGCAGAACCATTAATTAAATCATAAGCAGTTTTTTCATAATCACCTTTACTAATTCCTAAACCAGTTGATGAATTACCTTGAGGATCTAAATCAATTAATAAAGTTAATTTTCCAAGTTTACCCAAAGACGCCGCTAAATTAATACTTGTCGTTGTTTTTCCAACGCCACCTTTTTGGTTTACTAATGAGATTACTTTCGCCATGTTACCACACCTTTTTCTTTATTTATTTTAACATAGTTACTTATAAATGTCGAAGTATTTTACTCAACAAAAAACTAGATGTTACTCTAGTTTTAATTTATTTATTATAAACTTTTAAATTTATTGTTTTTTCTTACAATGTATATTATTACTCCCGCACATAATATAGTTATTGTTCCTATAATTGTAAATTGAATAATATTTGTATGTGGATTTGCTGGAAGCTCTTCTGTTGATCCAGTTGTTGGTGTATTTGTTGTAGTTGTTGGACTCGGAGTAGAATTAGCTGTTCTAGTATCAATTACACTAATTACTAAACTTGCACTTTGGTTTGATCCATCAGTTGCTGTTGCTGTTATTGTCACTTCTCCTTGTTTTGATCCTGTAACTGTTCCATTTGAAACTGTAGCTATATTTGTATCACTTGAAGTCCAATTTAATGTTTTATTTGTAGCGTTTGAAGGATTAATAACCGCTGTTAATAATAATGTCCCCTCTATAGAAACTTCTGTTTTTCCTTCAAGAGTAATACTTGTAATTAATACATCTGATATTCCTCCAACAACTATCGTAGTAGTTAAACTAACAAGACCATCAATCGTAGATATTACTACATTATAATTACCTGGACTAGTTTCTCCTAATTTAACTGCAACTTTAAATTCATTTGTTAATGTTGTTACAGTAAATTTAGATGTAACATCAGTATTAGAACTATTATATATTTTTAAACTTAAATCTGCAGTTGAGTCAATATTTGTTAATGTAATAGGAATAGTAAATTCTCCACCATTAATATTATCAACATTTTCTGAGCTCGGAATCGGCTCACCAACTTCAATTTTTCTTGCATCGTTATCAGTAAAAGCACGAATCATTGGATAAAACTTTAAATCTTCTCTACTAGTAATTGAATCTAACCATTGAGTTCCATCTGCACTATAATATCCTCTACCACCAGTAACTGTTTCAGCACTTCTTTGCGAAGGTATATAATCTAATGGGAAATAATAATTTCCAGCTTCAAATAATGATGAAGTATATTCTAAAATTATATTATATTTATCACTAATATTTATATTTTCGGTTACATCAATTGTTATATTATTATATCCAGCTGAAGTTCCTTCTCCAAGAAGTAAAACATCATTAATATTACCGCTTTCACTATAATAAATTTTATATTGATCACCTGGAAAAGCAAAAATATTAACTTTTTTTAAAATTTCAGCATAATCAGTTTTTTTGTCAAATGACGTCTTGAAATAAATTGTATCATTTGGAGCACCTATAGATTGTTCCCAAAATAATCCTAAATCATAATAATAATTATTGTCATTAGCCTCTGTTACATCATTAACTACAAATGCTTGTCCACATATATTTGAATCATAGTAACTCAAATAATAATATCCTCCATCCCCGAAATCCGCACCTTGTTGATCTTTTATTAACCAAGCACCATCTCCTGGTGGTGTTGTTTTAAAATTCGAAGCAGAATAATTATCATCCCATCCAACTATAGCAATTGCATGATTGGCATTTTCAGTACCAGAATAATAATATGAATGAGAATTATCTGAAAAATGTTCTATATATGCATATGCTGTTGCTCCAACTGCACCAGTTGTTACTAAAGATAATTTAATTGTATTTATCATTAAACTATCATCGTCATGACATTGGTCTCCAAGAAAAAGTCTTGTTTGATTAACATAATAATCGTTTTTTAAATGAGCATTTTCTGGTGTAGAAGTTGTTGTTGACCAAGGTAATCTTGATTCTTTTACACCGCCTCTACCACTAGCTAAATATAATGAACTCATTATATAATTTCCACCTTCATTTAAATCTCGTTCAGGATATAATTTATATGGATTCGTTGTTAAATCAGTATAAGTTTTAGCAATATTATAATCCATGTGTTTTTCAGACAAATCAATAGATTTACCTTCATTAAACACTTTATAATTACTCTCAATAACTTCATTAGTTGCAAAAGTCCAACATAAATTAGTTGTTTCTTGATTTTTCATCGGTGATACATAACCATAGTCTCTTAAATCAAATTCAGTTGCAGTAAATGGATCTACTCCACCAATTGGTGAAGGCATTCCATCTCCTAATTTTATTTTTTTTAATTTACCAAAAGATTCTTTACATCTTATTGGTTGAATAAATTCCTTTCTTTTACTCTCAGGCATTTTCTTCCATTTAACATAACTTTCTGTTTCTGTACAAATTATGTCTTCTTTTGTAAAAAACTCTATTGCATTTACATTTACTGTTGCTACAAAAAATAACATAGAAACAATTAAAATATTAATAATTTTTTTCACTTTTTACTCTCCTCTATAATAAAAGTATATTATAAAAACTTTTTAAGGTCAATATAGATCGTTTTTACTTTACAAAAAAAGAAAGTTAATTTTCTTTTTCACTTTCCTTTTTCTTTGTTCTACGAACTATTCTTTTTTTAGGTTTTTCTTCTTTTTTTTCTTCTGCAGTAACTTCTTCAATATCTTTTATTTTTCCAGTTGCTACTAATTCATCAATTTCTTCTTTAGTTAATGTTTCTCTTTCAATTAATGCATCACTTATCAATCTAACTAATTTACCATTTTTCTTTAATACATCTGTTGCTTTTTTATAACAACCGTCAATTATTTTCCTTGTCTCTACATCTATTTCTAATGCTACTTGATCAGAGAAGTTTTTAGATTTTGTATAGTCTCTTCCTAAAAAAACTCCTTCAGACTTTGATTCAAATTGAATCGGTCCTAAATCACTCATTCCATATTCAGTAACCATACTTCTAGCTAATTTAGTAGCTCTACTAAAGTCATCAGATGCTCCTGTACTAATTTCACCATAAAATAATTCTTCACTAACACGTCCACCTAATAAACCAGTAATCATATCTAACATTTCGTTTTTAGTTGCAATTCCTTTTTCTTCTTTTGGTAGCATCATTGTATAACCGCCAGCCATTCCACGAGGAATAATTGTAATTTTATGAACTATATTAGCATTTTCTAATCTTAAACCAATTACTGCGTGACCAGCTTCATGTAAACTTACAAGTAATTTTTCTTTATCTGTTATTTTCCTACTTACTTTGGCAGGTCCTAATAATACTCTGTCAGTTGCTTCATCAATTTCAGACATGCTTATATCTTGTCGATTACGACGAACAGCTAATAATGCTGCTTCATTAAGTAAGTTTTCTAAATCTGCTCCACTAAAACCTGGTGTTCTTTTAGATATACTTTTT
>CAYFQA010000002.1:15267-20012 GCA_964345145.1 uncultured Muribaculaceae bacterium
TACTTTTTAAATTAACATCTGGGCCAAATATTTTCCCACGTGCATGAACACCTAATATTTCTTCTCTTTCGTTAACATCTGGTAAACTAACTGTTACTTGACGATCAAATCTTCCTGGACGTAATAATGCTGGATCTAAAACATCTGGACGGTTTGTAGCAGCCATAATAAGTATTCCTTCATTAGCGCCAAATCCATCCATCTCAGTTAATAATTGATTAAGCGTTTGTTCACGTTCATCATGTCCTCCACCTAAACCAGTACCTCTTTGACGGCCAACAGCATCTATTTCATCAATAAAAATCAAGCATGGTGCTGAATGTTTTGCTTGTTTAAACATATCACGAACTCTACTAGCTCCAACACCAACAAACATTTCAACAAAATCAGATCCACTAATATAGAAAAATGGAACATCTGCTTCACCAGCAACAGCACGTGCAAGTAAGGTTTTACCAGTTCCTGGCGGACCAACTAATAAAACTCCTTTAGGAATTCTTGCTCCTAACCTTTGAAACTTTTTTGGATTTTTTAAAAAATCAATCAACTCTTTAACTTCTTCTTTTTCTTCTTTTAAACCAGCCACATCAGTGAATTTTATTTTTTTCTCATCAGCATATAATTTTGCTCTACTTCTTCCAAAATCCATTGATTTATTATTACCACCAGATATTTTACTAAACAAAAATACCATCGAACCAATCAATAACAATAATGGAAACACATTCATTATAATCACTACTAATGAACTGTTTTCAGGATTTGATTTAGTTGTTACCTTAAATTCATTTTCTTCTGAATATTTTAATATTTTAGCTATAACTGTTTCAGATAATGGAGCATCCACTTTAAATGATTCGTTTTTAGGATAACTTCTTAATTTTCCTTCAATATAATATATTCCTCCACCACTTTTTGGAGTAACAATTATTTCTTTAACAGCATTTTTAGACATATTTGTAACTAATTCATCATAAGTTAATTTATTAACTTTATATTGACCCATACTAGTTAAAAATAAGACAATAACCATTACTATTCCTACTACTATATATGGATATAAACCTTTCATATTATTTGTTTTATTTTTCATATTATTTTCCTTTCTCTATATATTCTAAGATGATATCAAAGTCATCTTTACAATCATATTTTGATTTTTTTAATCCTGGAATCCAAAGTATTGTATTTTTTGAATCTACATCTATTATATATTCATTTCTATCTTTTATACCTATTTTATTATTAATAAATATGTCATTAACTTTTTGTGTTCCAGAGTTCTTAACTTTAATTTTATCTCCATTCTTTCTATTTCGAACAATTAAAGGCAACTCTATATCTTGTTTTTTCAAACATATTGAGTAATTACTTGTATCTTTTTTTTCTTTTGAAAAACGAATAATATTACCATTTGGTAATTTTATTATATCATTGATAATAATATTATAATCAATGGTATTTAAACTTTCAAACTCAAAGAATAGTTTATCATAACTTTTTCTTACTATCAACTTATTTGGTAGAAAAATAACTAGATTAGGACTTTTATTATTACATAATTTTATAATGTCCAAAATATTAATTTTTGTAATATATTTAATATCATCATTATATATTTCTTTTAAAATTATTTCTAAAGCTTTTTCTTTTATAACATTATCTAAGCTATTAAATTCTTTTAATAAAATTGTTTTATTTTTATAAATTCTTTTAATATTTTTCAATGCTTCATTAGTTATATATTCATTATAAAAATATAATTGTTCACTAAAG
Organism: uncultured Muribaculaceae bacterium; assembly: GCA_964345145.1. Classification (GTDB taxonomy): domain Bacteria; phylum Bacillota_I; class Bacilli_A; order RF39; family UBA660; genus JAAZHN01. The sequence continues at coordinate 17,044 of CAYFQA010000002.1, forward strand.
TTATTAAATTTATCAATTAATTGGATGTTTTCTTTTTTTAATAGAGGAATAATATTTTTACGGTATCTATTTCTTGTATAATCTTCGCATTCGTTAGATGAGTCAATATAGTATTTTATTTTGTTTTCATTTAAATAATTTACTATTTCTTCTTTTGATAATTCAATTAATGGTTTTAAATAAATAAAACCCTCTTCTTTATTAATCTCTCTAAAGCCATAATAACCTGCTACCGTTGATCCTCTTACTAGACGCATTAAAATCGTTTCAATTAAATCATCACCATGATGCGCGGTTATAATATACTTAGTTTTATATTTTTTAGCTAATTTTTTAAAAAAGTCATAACGAATGTTTCTTGCTTCTTCTTGAAAATTACCTTTTGAATATTTTTTTATACTTAGTTTTTCATATACAATATTATTCTTCAAACAATAATCTTCAAGATATTTAGCTTCTTCAACACTTTCTTTTCTTTTGTTATAATTCACATGTGCAGCAACAATATTAAAATTATTTTCAATAAGTAAATTTAATAAATACATAGAATCCGGACCAGCAGAAACACCAACAATTAAATAATCGTTTTTAATATTTAGTTTTTCTAAATTTTTTAAAACTTTTTTTTTCATAGTCATCCCATCTGTATTGTATCATAATGAAATTAAAAAAACCCATAAAATTGGGTTTTTTATTTTCTAACGTTTTGAGAATTGAGGAGCTTTTCTTGCTGCTTTTAATCCATATTTTTTTCTTTCTTTTTTACGTGGATCACGTGTAACAAATCCTGCTGCTTTTAATATCTTACGATAAGAGTCATCTCTTGCTTGATCAGTTTCAGAATCATAAGCTAAAAGCGCTCTTGTAATACCTAAACGAATTGCTCCAGTTTGTCCTGAATAACCTCCACCTTTAGCATTAACTTCAATATCAAAAGTTTTTTCATTATTAGTCGCAACTAATGGTTGTTTCAAATCCATAACCATAGTTGCAAAAGGCATATATTCTTCTACTGGAACACCATTAACATTAATTTTACCTGTTCCTTTTTTCATTGTTACTCTTGCAACTGAACGTTTACGACGCCCTGTGGCAATAATTATATTATCTTTACTCATATACCCTCCTATTTTATTTCCATTACTTCTGGTTTTTGAGCTTGATGTTCGTGTTCAGATCCTGAATAAACAAATAACTTACGATACATTTGTCTACCTAGCGAGCCATTTGGAAGCATTCCTTTAACTGCTCTTTCTACCATTTCTTCTGGATATCTTTCAATCATTTCTTTAGCTGTTCTAACTCTCAAACCTCCAGGATAACCACTATGATTATAATATAATTTTTTATCTAATTTGCTTCCTGTTAATTTTACTTTTTCAGCATTGATAATAATTACATAATCACCACAGTCAACATGTGGAGTATAAGTTGGTTTATGTTTACCTCTAAGAACATTTGCCACTTGAGTAGCTAAACGACCTAATGTTTTTCCTTCAGCATCAACAACAAACCATTTTCTTTCAACGTTTTCTTTTTTTTGCATAAATGTTTTCATATTTTTACCTCTTTCGTTACTTTCTTAACTCATCTTTCCCAAGGATGAGAAATACTTGTAATAAAATGTACCAAGTTGAATTATAGGGTATGTTTTCCTAAAAGTCAAATGAAAACGATATAAAATAACCATTTAGACATATTATTTAATAATCTACTTTAACTAAATATAAACCATTAGCTGGAACTGTTGAATATATTATTTCATTTGACTTATTATCAATTAAATTTTTTAAATCGTCTATTGTCATTTTTTCTCTCCCGATTTCAATTAAAGCACCAACCATATTTCTAACCATATATGTATAAAATGATTTTGCTTGAAATTCGAAATATATATAATTTTCAAACTTTGTCAATTTAACTCTTTCAATTGTACAATCATAGTTTTTTCTTTTGCCAGAAACAAAATTTATAAAAGAATGTTCACCAATGAACAATTTACTAGCTTTTTTCATTTTCTTATAATTTAACTTATGATTATAATTATATATATAATCGTTACTTATAGGATCATAGCTACCTATATTCAAAATATATCTATATATTTTACTCTTTACAGAAAATCTAGCATGAAAGTCATCATCAACTTTTTTAACATCATTCACATAAATAGATTTATCAATTAAATCATTAACAGATCTCATCAAATTATATTTTTCTAAATCTATATCTAATTCAAAATGACATTTTTGATCTAATGCATGAACACCTTTATCAGTCCGGCCAGCACTTTTTACCAAAACTGGTTTTTTATTTAATTTTGTTAAAACTCTTTCTAATTCCCCTTGAACTGTCTTTTCTTTTTTTAATCTTTGAAATCCATTGAATTTTGAACCATCATAACTAATTGAAACTAAATATCTCATATATCACCAATTATATTGAAAAGAAAATTTAGAATATACACTAGTATTATAGTTATATTTCCTAATTTATTATTATTTAAGTTTGTTCTTATTTTATCACCATTATATATTTTTAAAAGCATGTTTTGTTTTACTAATCCCACTTGTATTTTGGTTATATTTATTATTGAAGGAAAGCTTTTTAGCATAATTATTATTTTACCAATTATTGTTTTGTAATAATAATCAAATCCTCTACTAGCTTGACTATTAATAACTTTATCAGTTGTAGCCAACATTATTGGAATAGACTTAATAGTTAACATTATTTTTAAAGTTAATTTTCCTGTTTTAATAAATAAAATATTAAAAGGTTTTAAAATATTTTCAATTCCATTTGCTATTTCTATAGGACTAGTTGTATATGTTATTAACATTATCATCTCAATTAAAACAATTATTTTTATTATTAATAATAAAAGAGTTGTAAGCTCTATGTTCAAAGCAGCGCATATTAAAACAATAATAATAAATAAATATCTAAATATATAAATTATTTTAAAA
>CAYFQA010000002.1:20147-21063 GCA_964345145.1 uncultured Muribaculaceae bacterium
ATGATAAGATAAAAATTATTATTTTCGCTGTTGAATTTAAATTATGTATAGGAGATTTAATTGGGTAATATTGAAAATAGTTATTATTCAACATCTCTATAAACCCCCTTTATCAATTCATTAAAATCATAATGATTTTTTATGTTTGACCCTCTTTCTCTTGCTAATTGAATAAAGTTAATAATATTAGGTATTTCAAAATATTTTTCTATTCCTTTATTATATAATTCTTCTTTAGTACAACTATATACCAATGATCCTTCTTTTATAACATAATAATAATCAACAAAATTTAATAAAAAATTAATATCATTTGAAATCACTATTATTGTTCGATTATATTTGTTTTTTAACATTTTTATTAATCTAATAATATTTTCTTTATCTTGATTGTTTAAACCTTTTTCAAACTCATCAAAAATAATTACTTTAGGATTATAAGTTAAAATTGATGCAAGCATTACTTTCTTTTGTTCGGTCAAAGATAATTCCAGAGGATTTCTTTTATAATAAGTTTCATCTAATCCCACCATTTTTAATGCATCTAAAGGACGAGCTTCAATTTTTTCCAATTTATAATTATAATGTTTCATTCCATACTCTAATTCTTCTTTAACACTTTTATGAAATAAAAAATCTTTTGGATTAGAAAACACATAACCAATTTCAAATCTTAAACTATTAATTTTTTTTATATATCTTCTATTTTCAATTATTTGATTACCAACAACCACCTTACCAATACTAGGAAGTTCTAAAGCACAAATCATTTTACCAATAATTGACTTATTAGAATCACCAACAAAAGCAGATATTTTTTTAGCTGGTATATCTAACGAGAAATTAGATAAAAGTTTTTTTTCTAAAGGCGTATGATAGTTATGATATAAAGTTACATTTTGAAATTTTATTTCCA
>CAYFQA010000002.1:21073-22004 GCA_964345145.1 uncultured Muribaculaceae bacterium
CACCTACTAGCTTTTCTTCATTATAATAAATTTTATCGATTAAACCATAAGCAATGAGTTGTTTACTTAAATCAACCATAAACGGAAGATTAAAACCCAATCTTTTTAATATTTTTTCTTCTGTTAAAACAGATTTAACTTTTCCTTCAAGTATTATTTTTCCTTTATCTAATACTATTAAGTAATCTGTTAATAATGCTTCTTCTATATCAGTAGTTATGTTAATTATTTGAATTTCTTTTTCTTTTAAAAATTTATATAATTTTAATTTGTCTGTTTTTGGTAAATATTGCATTAATCCATCTATCACAATTGTTTTTGGTTGCATTAGAACTGAACTCAATATTTTAATTAAAGCTTTTTTTTCATTGTTAATAACATTTGGATCATGATTAATTATATTTGTTAATTCAAATAAAATAGATACTTCATCTATTCTATTTCTCATTTCTTTTAAATCAACACAAATATTTTCCATTCCAAACGCTAATTCATCTTCTACAGTTTCAGCAACAAAGTAAAAATCATTTAAAACAACTGCTAATTTTTGACGAATAGAAACAATATTTTTTTCAATAAGCTTTTGACGATGAATAGAAACACTATCAGTTACGTACAAACCAGCTAAAATTCTAGCTAATGTAGTTTTTCCAGATGCAGGTGTGCCGATAATTGTTGTATTTACATCATATATATTCATACTAAAGTCATCAAAAATTTTTGTTTTATTATAAGAAAAATTTAATTTTTTTATTATAATGTTTTTTTTCATTTAACACCCCAAAAAAAGATATAATCAAATAGATTATATCTCAAAATTTTTAAATATACAATTTTTAAATAAAAAGCGTTTTTACTTTATTATTAACTTTTTTTGATTTTGAAGAACTTTTTCTTTTTTTGTATTTAGGAATTAAAATTGGTTTTTGTT
>CAYFQA010000002.1:22014-28185 GCA_964345145.1 uncultured Muribaculaceae bacterium
TTTTACATCGAGTATTCTTTGATTTGCTGAACCTTTAAATTTTAAATCCAAGCTTTTTTCTTTAATTTCGAATCTGCCATCAACTAAAACATCAATATTTTCTAGTATTTTAAAATAAATTTCATTTTCTTGGGCCATTTCTAATAGTTGTTCAAAAGTAAAGCCTGAATAACACCATGTATTTAATCCTTTTTCTTTAATATGTTTAGCAATTACAAGTAAAGCCTCTGGTTGTGACATTGGTTCTCCACCGGAGAATGTAATGCCATCTTGATTTCTTAGATTATCTATTTTTTCTAATATTTCATCAACTGGAACTTCTTTACCAGATTTGAAATCATGTGATTCTGGATTATGACAACCAGGACAATGATGCGGACAACCTTGAAACCAAATTACAGTTCTTAAACCTTCACCATCAACTATACTATCTTTCTGAACAGGTCCGAAAAGTCTTACCTTTAAATTTTTCATTATGTATGTTTTACTCTGTCATGTTCTTCAGCTTTTTTACCATCATTAAATCTATCAACTGTTCCTACTAAATATCCAGTAATTCTTCTAATTCTTTCAAAATTAACCCCATCTGCTTCCGTTCTTCCACAACCAGGACATTGATCATTAATTACACCAACAAATCCACATACTGGGTCTCTGTCAACAGGATGATTAATTGCTCCATAACCAATTCCTGATTCTTTCATTAGTCTTACAACTTTAACAAAAGCATCAATATTATCAGTTGGATCCCCATCTAATTCAATATAACTTATATGACCAGCATTAGTTAAAGCATGATAAGGTGCTTCTGTTTTAATTTTATGTTCAATTGTTGTTGGATAATATACTGGAATATGGAATGAATTTGTATAATATTCACGATCAGTTACTTCTGGAATTATTCCATAAATTGATTTATCTATTGCTGTAAATCTACCACTTAAACCTTCTGCTGGAGTTGCAATTAAAGTAAAATTCATGCCTGTTTCTTTAGCGTATTTATCACATTTTTTACGCATATATTCAACAATCTCTAGACCTAGTTTTTGTGAATTTTTTGATTCTCCGTGATGTTTACCAGTTAATGCTTTTAAAGTCTCAGCTAAACCGATAAATCCCATTGTTAATGTACCATGACCTAGTACTTTTCTTACTTTATCTTTTGGTTTTAATTTATTTGAATCTAACCATAAACCTTGACCCATTAAGAATGGAAAATTAACAACTCTTTTATTTGCTTGAATTTCAAATCTTTCTAAAAGCTGGTCTTTAACCAATTCTAAAATTTCATCTAATTCTTTATAAAACCCTTTCATATCAGCTTCTTTTCTTGATTTGTCTATAATTCCATATTTAATTCCTAAGCGAACTAAATTAATTGAAGTAAATGATAAATTTCCTCTACCAGGTGTAATACTTTTATCTTTATCATAAACATTAGCTAAAACTCTTGTTCGACATCCCATATAACCAACTTCTGTTTTGTAATTACCTGGTTCATATATTGCCAAATTGAATGGAGCATCGATAAATGAAAAGTTTGGAAATAATCTTTTAGCAGACACTTGACAAGCAAGTTCAAACAAATCATAATTTGGATCTTTTTTATTATAATTTATTCCTTCTTTAACTTTAAATATTGAAATTGGGAAAATAGGTGTCTCTCCTCTTCCTAACCCAGCATCAGTAGCTAATAAGAAATTTTTTGTAACCATTCTTCCTTCTGGAGAAATATCTGTTCCTAAATTAATTGAACTAAATGGTACTTGAGCACCAGCACGACTATGCATCGTATTTAAATTATGAATAAATGCTTCCATAGATTGATAAGTAGCACGATTAGTTTTTTGTATTGCTTTTTCATATGCACTTCTAAAAATTTTAATAACTTGTAATGATTCTTTAGCATATTTATCTAATTCTGAAACATCATAATCAATTGTTGTTATTTTAGAAATTTCTTTTTCAATTTGATGAAAAGGCACGAATGATAAAAATCCTTCTACTTCTAAAAAGTCATAAATCAATTGTTTTAATTCTTTTTTAAACGTTTTTAAAACCCCTGCTGCCATAAAAAAGTCAAAAGCAGGTACACTTTGTCCACCATGTTGATCATTTTGATTTGCTTGAATAGCAATTGCCGCTAAAGAAGCGTAACTCATTATACTATTTGGCTCTCTTAAAAAACCATGTCCAGTTGAAAATCCACCTTTAAATAAATCATTTAAATCAATTTGACAACAAGTTGTTGTACCCATAGGTAAGAAGTCCATATCATGAATATGAATACGTCCCTCATCATGAGCATCACTGAATTTTTTATCAATTAAATAAGCTTTTGCAAATTCTTTGGAAATAGTACTTCCAAATTGTAACATCGTTCCCATTGATGTATCGCCATCAACATTGGCATTTTCTCTTTTACCATCTGCTTCTGAAGATTCTTTTAAACTAAGTTGTTCTACAGCTTTAATTAATTTACTTTGTCTTTGTGAGAAAGTTTCACGAGCAGATTTTCTTCTTTCACGATATGATGAAAAAGAATTATAAACATCTATGTAACCATTTTTTTCTAATGTCTTTTCAATAATACCTTGAATATCTTCGATATTAATTTCCTTTTTACCAACATAATCTTTTTGTATTTGATCAATTACTTTCAAATACACCTCGTTGATTACTCCGTCAGTATAGTCAGAATTTTCTATACTATCAAACCCTTTTTTAATAGCAATTGCTATTTTACCCCCATTGAAAGCGACTTTTTTGCCATCGCGTTTTATGACACTTAAAGTCTTGAAAAAATTAGATTTGTCCATATCATACGCCTCCCATAGTTCGATATTTTACAATCTTTTCTTGTAACAATTAAATATTAAATCGTCCAAATTGTATATTAAGTATACCTATGAAAAAATAAAAATGCAATAGTAATTTTTAAAATTTTTATTGATTTTCAGATTGCGTCTTTTTCAATACTCTTAATAACAACTCTCCTTCCTTTGAATACAAATGTTTTTCTCTTGCATACTTTGCAACATAATCTGGATCTTCTAATTTAACTATATCTTTTTGTAAAATTGATTCATTATTTAATAATTCATTGTAAGTCAATAATAGTTTTTGCTCTGTTTTATAATTATCAATTATTCTTGACCAATAATCATAGGCAATGAAACAAAATGAGATTGTTAATGCACACGAAGTTAAAAAAAAGATCATAATTCTTCTTTTATCTTTTTTTGATTTTTTTCTCATTAAATTTCACCCCTCTTCTATTAATTTAATTATATGTCTCAATAACTTTTAATTCAATGAAGTTTGGGAAACTAATTAAAAATTTAACACAATTTTACACTTTTTTTGCAAACAAAAAAGGTTTGTTAAAACCTTTTTTATTCTTCCTCTTCGTCTTGTTCTTCTAAAATACGATTGTACTCTTCAAGAATTGCATCTTGGAATTGTTTTCTTACTTCTGGAGTAATTGGATGTGCAACGTCTTTATATGTGCCTGTTGAAGTTTTTCGACTAGGCATTGCTATAAATAAACCATTGTCTCCCTCGATGATTCTAATATCATGTACAGCAAATCCGTCATCTATAACTACATTAGCTATTCCTCTTAAACGAGAGTCTGCTTTTTCAGTTTTACGAACAGATACAGATGTAATTTCCATAACAACGCTCCTTCTAAAGTTAATAACTCAATATTATTTTATAATATTGTAAACTAAATTGCAAGCTTTATAATTTTTTTGATATTTCTATAAATACAGAGACAGGAATTTCTTCTGCTCTTGAGGTTAGATTTAAATTATATTTTAGTAAAATTTCTTCTAATACTTTCAAATCATAATTTTTTAAATTATTTTTAATTGTCTTTCTTTTAAATTGAAACGATTCTTTTAATATTTTTTCAAATTTTACTTCATCAATATCTTCTTTTTTTTCTTTTGTTTCTAATAGTATTAATTCACTATCAACATTAGGAATAGGTATAAAAGATTTTCTATTTATAGAAAATAACTTACTAATATTAAAATGATAATTTAAAAATACTGTCATAGATCCATAATTTCTTGTTTTTGGCTCTGCTAAAAATCGTTCTGCCACCTCTTTTTGAACTAATAAAACCATTTTTTTAACTGGAACCTTATCTTTTATTATTTTAGATATAATTGCACTTGTAATATAATATGGTAAATTTGCAATAACATAAATATTTTTATATTGAATTTTATTTATTTCTTTGTTTAAATTTGCCGTTAAAAAATTTTCAAATAATATGTTAGTTTTATTTGATTTTAACGGTTCTAAATATTCTTTTAAATCTCGATCTATCTCATAACCAATATAATATGGTTTGTTTGCTAATATAGCTTTCGTTAAATCTCCTTGCCCTAATCCTATTTCTATAATTAAATCTTTCTCATCATATTCAATTACATTAGCAATTTTATTTAAAATATTTTTATCTTTAATAAAGTTTTGACCTAGATTTTTTTTGTGTTGATAACTTTTCATTGTTTTATACTAAAAAAGGAGTTATTCTCCTCTTTTTTCATATCCTTTTCTAAGTAAATCATATTTTATTTGACTACGACCAATATTTCGTCCTGCGTATGCTTCTGATTCTGTTAACAAATCAATCGATGTACCACCTACACCACGATCTAATACTATCGCAATTACAGGTTCTGATGAAACTCTTGAAGATTCGAATCTAATAATTGAACCACAAGGTAGATTTCTTGATGATGCAACTATTCTAACCGTTCCATAATCTCTGTCTTGATAAGTTGTTCTTCCATCACGTACATCTTGACTATTACAACCTAAAAAACCTGAACAAAGCGCACAATCAGCTCCATAACCAGTTAAATCACCAACATAAGTATCAAGTGGTGAATATAAATCATTATAATTAATTGCTTCCATAACTTCTGCCATTGAGTTTAAGTTTAAGGTTTTATTTAAATTGCTATTAACTACTTTATTTTCATCATGCATCGTTACCGTTCTAACAAAAGTTAATAAAAATGTTACCGAAAAAATCATAAATGTTTTACTGAAAATTTTCCATGCTTTTCTCATTTTGTCACCTCATTTAGTATGTATTAATTTTAACATATTCATGGCTAGATGTCAAAAATTTGAGCAATGTTTTCTTCCGTTTTTCGAGATAATTCTTCTATACTTATTTCATATAAATCTGCAATGTATTTTGCTATATCTAAAATATATTTTGGATGATTTTTTTGACCACGATATGGCTCAGGAGTTAAATAGGGACAATCTGTTTCTAAAATAATATCATCAATACTTATTTTTGTTATATTTTCTTTTAATTTACTATTTTTAAAAGTCACAGTACCATTAATTCCAAGTTTAAAACCAAGTTTTATATATTCTTTTGCTATTTCATAACTTCCACTAAACGAATGCATTACGCCTTTAACTTTATATTTTTTAAGTATATCTAATGTATCTTGCGTTGCTTCTCGACTATGGATAACAACTGGTAAATTATTTTCTTCTGCAAATTTAAGTTGTCTATTAAACCATTCTTTTTGTAATTCTATATTTTCTTTACCATAATGATAATCCAAACCAATTTCACCAATTGCTATTATTTTTTTGTTTTTATAATTTTTTTTAATATATTCAAACCACTCTTCATTTGCATCTAGAACTTCATTTGGATGAATTCCTAATGTACCATATATTTCTTCATACATTGATATTAAATTAATTATTTCAACATTACTATTTTGTTCACTTCCACCTAAAATAAATCTATGAACTCCTTTTTGTTTTGCTTCTTCGATTAATTTATCTATATTTTCATAATATTTTTTAGATATATGACAATGACTATCTGTTAACATCTTAATCTTCCTAACTAATTACTATTTTCTTTTCAAATAATTCAATAATATCTAACAAATAATAAATAAAATGCTTATCTAATTTTTTAATTATTAAAGTTATTATTATTCTTCGATTATGATACCTTACTTTTATTGATGAATCAATTTTATTTAAATTAATTAACAATTTATAACCTGAAAAATTCATAGATATTTCTTTAGGTATTATTATTTCTATAGTTTTATATGTCTGATTAATTTGACTTATATTATTATTTTTAGCCCAATTCTCAAATAATCT
>CAYFQA010000003.1:0-2757 GCA_964345145.1 uncultured Muribaculaceae bacterium
TAACACCATATTTGATGCTACCTAAATCATTAACACCCTTTGTCTCTTTAAGCACTTGTGAATAACTTTCAATTGTATGCATCTATAATTCCTCCTTTATAATTATATTAATCATAACATTTTTTTAATTTATTTAATTAAAAAACCTATGATTTACATAGGCTTTACTATTCAATACTTAATTCTTCTTTAATTTTTGGTTCACCTTCAAGATATTTAACTATTTTATTTTCTTTTACTTTAATTAAAGTTGGACCATTAACTTTAAGCTCTTTAATTGTTTCTGCTTCTGGATTACTTTTCTCACCTATATAAGGTTTATTTAATCCTTCTTTTAAATTACTAGTATATAATTTTACATTTAAATCATTATAATAACCTTCAATTAAATCTGTAAAATAACTTTTATATTTATCATCAAAATCATATACTAAAACATAATATTCCTTATTATTTTGAGATAATAAATTACCCAACAATATCACTCTAGTATTTTCAATTACTTCAATTTCACTATTATTATCTTTTTGTTGTTTCTTTAAAACTACTTTTTCTGTTAAATAGTATAAACCAATACAAGCAATAATCATAATTAAAAATGTAATTGCTAAAGTTTTAACTTTCATTTCTGCTTCTTCATCTTTTACTTTAATAACTTTTTTTATTTTATTTTTAGCCATTTTCTTTCACCTACTTAGATATTATATAACAATTAATTAAAAATTGAAAGAAATCACTCAACTATTTCTAATTCATTGTTACGAATATGATTAATAAAATTATTCTTAAATTCTTCTAAATCTTCGCTAGTCAAAGTTCTTTCGTAAGAACCTACTGTATAACGAATATTATATTTTTTATCTGTATCAGTTTCATAAACACCTAAATATTCATAACCTTTACTCAATGAATTTAAATATTCATCTAAAATCTTTTTCATTTTTTCATATGTAATTTCTTTTGGTGTTATTATTGTATAATCTAAAGTTACTGTTGGATATTTACTAATCGTTTCATATGTATTCACTTTCTTTTCTAAAATTAGAAACTTTTCAAAATCAATATTAGCATAAACTATATTTTTTCTTTTTATAACAACTTGATCAACAACTCCAATATATCCATATAATATATCATCAACAAATATTCCTAATGATAATGGATTATGATATATATCATCTAACTCTATTTTTTTAAATTCAACTTCAATATTTTTAAATATTTTAAATATAGAATAAATAATTTCTTTCAAATTATAATATGTTTTTTTAATTGCTTTGAAATCATCGACTAATAAAACACCTAAATTTTTATGATTTTCATTCGATTTAATAACTGTGCCTATTTCAAATATTCCATAGTTATCTTGATACTTAGAGTTTTCTATAGCAATATCAATTAACGATAATAATAAATCGTCTCTTAAAACATTGTTTTCTGTTCTACCTATTACTTTAACATTATCTTTTTTAATCCCTAATTTATTTAAAGTATTAGTGTTATTCCACAAATAACTATGCACTTCATTTAAACTATATTTAGTTGCAAGTAATCTTTTTAGATTATAACCAACATCAAATTCAGTTTCTGACATATTAGCAGTCAAGTCCACTTTTAAAGGAACTGGCTTTATATTTTCATAACCATATATTCTTGATACTTCTTCAATTAAATCTTCTTCAATAGAAATATCTTTGGTTGCTCTAAACGTAGGTACAACTACTTCATAACAATCTTTTTTGTTAGTAACTTTAAACTCCAATGATTCTAATATTTTTACAACTATTTCTTCATCTAAATCTATCCCCATATATAATGATAATTTTTCTTTAGTAAGTTTAATAGTTGGTGATTTTAATTTATTTGGATACACATCCGTTAAATTAGATGTAATTTGAATATTAGAATCAATATCTTTTAATAATTTGACATATCTTTTAGTAGCCAATTCTGATAAATTTGGATCTAATGATTTTTCATATCTACTACTTGCTTCAGTTCTTAAACCAAGATAAGTCGCTGTTTTTCGAACACTAGTAGAATCAAAACAAGCACTTTCTAAGACTATTGAATTTGTGTTTCCTTCTACTTCACTTGCTAACCCTCCCATTACTCCAGCAATTGCATAATATTCATTATTGTTTTTAATCATTAAAGTATTTTCACTTAAAGTTCTTTCTATACCATCTAAAGTAGTAAATTTATCTTGATCATTTGCAAGACCAATTTCAATATTAGATACTTTCTTGGAATCAAAAGCATGCATTGGTGTCCCTAATTCAACCATTAAATAATTGGTTAAATCTACTGTTAAGGATATTGGTCTCATTTCTATATAATGTAAAAACACTTGTAACCATAAAGGACTTGTTTGAACAGTTATATTAGATATCTCTAAACCAATATATCTTAAACAATATTCACTTAATATTTTAATATCCAAGTCTTTTTTATTATTTTCTATTTCTACTATTTCCAATGGTAATAACTCTTGATTAGTAATTGCAGCTATTTCACGGGCTATACCATAATGCCCCCACAAATCTGGTCTATTAGTTAAAGATTTATTATCTATTTCAACAATAATATCTTCAATTGGTAATAATTCTTTCAAATCTGTACCAACTTCATAATATTCAGGCAATTCCATTATTCCTGAATGATCTTCACCAATTCCGAGTTCCGACATTGATAGTAGCATTCCTTGAGAATTAACTCCCGCTATTTCTTTAGAAGTTATTTCATATCCTTGAACCA
>CAYFQA010000003.1:2767-4013 GCA_964345145.1 uncultured Muribaculaceae bacterium
ACCACCAACATTAACTAACGGAGTTTTTAAACCTTTCCTAACATTAGGCGCACCACAAAGAATACTTAATATTTCTTTACCATTATCTACTTTTAATATTTTATAATTTTCTTTTTTAGAATGAGGTTCACATTCAATTATTTCAGAAACAACTATATTTTTTAAATCTTGTCCCTTTATCTCTATACCTTCAACTTCGGCAACTCTAGTTGTAAACCTATCCCATACTTCAACCCAATCAATTAAATCAGCATCTTTAATATATGTTTTTAATCTATTTACTGATATTTTCATATAATCACCTACTCTATATTAAATTTTTCTAACCTTCTTAAATCACCTGAATTAAGAACTCTTATATCATCTATTTTATATTTCATCATTGCTAATCTTGTTAAACCCATACCAAAAGCAAAACCATTATATTCATCGCGATTTATTCCACTCATTTTTAAAACATTAGGATGGATCATTCCACATGGGCACAATTCAATCCAACCAGTATTTTTACATGTTGGACAACCTTTTCCATTACATATTAAACAACTACAATCTAGTTCAAATCCTGGTTCAACGAATGGGAAAAAACCAGGCCTTAATCTAACTTTAACATCTGTTTTAAATACATTTGTTAACATTTCTTTCATCACATAAATTAAATTACCAATTGAAACATTTTTATCAATAACCATTCCTTCAATTTGAAAAAAGGTATTTTCATGAGAATGATCTAAACTTTCATTACGAAAACATCTTCCTGGCGAACATAGACGAATAGGCGCGCCATATTTTTCCATACCATGAACTTGATCGTTTGATGTATGCGTTCTTAAAATCATTCCATTATCTAAATAGATTGTATCCTGCATATCACGAGCCGGATGATTCTTTGAAACGTTTAATGCTTCAAAATTATAATATTCACTATCCATTTCTGGTCCGTTTACAATAATAAAACCCATTTTCGTTAAAATATCCGTTACTTCTTTAGAAGCAATTGTCACTGGATGTAAAGAACCTTTAAATTCTTTAATTGGTAATGTCGTATCAAATTCTAAAAAGTCATTAACTGTTAAAGATGTAAGTTTAGCATTAATCATTTCATTTAAATCATATTTAAGATCATTAATTAATTTTCCATAAACCTTCTTTTCTTCAACACTCATGTTTTTTAATTCAGTCATTAATTCATTTAACTTACTATTCTTATTAGTAAGCTTAGATTTAACATTCAATAACTCAGCTT
>CAYFQA010000003.1:4023-18040 GCA_964345145.1 uncultured Muribaculaceae bacterium
GTACCACCCATATTCTAGATTATTCTAGCTCTTTAAAGTTAACGCCTTTATACGATTAAAACTCCGAGGTTGAAATTTCTTTAACTACTTATCTTAAAATACTTCCAGCTATGTATTTTATCTCTTGGTAGAACTCAGTTAAATACTTGGTCCTCTTCTTTGTTTCACATGTAAATAATATCATATTAATTACTTAATAGCAAAAGAAAAGTATCACTTTTTAAGTAAATACTTTTCAATTATTAGTATTTATATTTTTATAAGAAAAAACTTTAGTAATTAACTGCTCTTATTTCCATATAACTTTCTTCATGATCACATACTGGACAAACTTTTAATGCGTCTTTACCACGATAAACATGTCCACAATTACGACAAATCCAAACAACTTCTTCATCTTTATGAAAGACTTTATCTCCTTCAATATTAGCAATTAGTTTGCGATATCTTTCTTCATGTTCTTTTTCAATAGCCGCTACACCATCAAATAACCTTGCTATTTCGTCAAATCCTTCTTCACGTGCTTCAGCCGCCATTCTTTCATACATATCTGTCCACTCGTAATTTTCACCTTCAGCAGCATCATGTAGATTTGTCATTGTATCAGGAACTTTACCACCATGTAATGCTTTAAACCATAATTTCGCATGTTCTTTTTCATTTCTAGCAGTCTCTTCAAAAATCGCAGCCATTTGTTCATATCCATCTTTTTTTGCTTGAGATGCATAATAATCATATTTCATTCTTGCTTGACTTTCACCAGCAAAAGCTTCTAATAAATTCTTTTCTGTTTTACTTCCTTTTAATTCCATTTTATACCTCTTTTCTGAATACTATTTTACCATCTTCTATATTTGATTTCAATATAAAAACTTTGAAGCAGCAATGTTTTTCTTTGTAATTTATAGTTATTTTTTTAATAAAAAAAGTTGTTAATATTTTATACTAACAACCTTTTTAATTATTATTTTTCTCCGAAGAAATCTTCTTCAGTTTTTGTTGGACAAGTAATTGTTGTTCCTTCTACACTTGGTTTTGTACAATCAGTTACTTCAGGACATCTAACATTTGTTTTTCTTGTCTCACCTGTACGTTCCCATCCAGGTAATGTTTCTGTTGGACTCCAAATAAATTCTGTTGTTTCTTTACATTCTTTTTCTGCTCTTTCGAACATTGTACTTGTATGTTTATAACAATTACCATGACTCATGATAGTTCCAGCTGGACATTCGAGTCTTGATGATCCAGTTGTTGTTTTAACACATGTTTTACCAACTAACTTAGCATTTGCATCAGTACAATAATATGTATCATCATTTTTAAGTGTTTTATAACATAATGTCCCAGACTGTATATATCCTGTTGGACATGTTCTGTTTTGTGATTCATATGCATCTGTAGATGCAGATCCTTTTCTTATACATAATACAGGTTCATTATATGTTCCTCTATTATCATATGTATTATTACAAACATATTTAGTATCTTTTATTGGTTCATCAATAAAATCTGATGAATATATACAATTAGTTGGAATATTATATGTTCCGGCATTTTGATATTTATTACTACAAATATAACTATCTTCTTTTACTGGTCGGACATCTTGAACTTTAACTTTTTTACAAGTTGTTGGTTCATTATATGTTCCAGCATTATCATAATACGATGAACATGTATATGTTGTTTTTGATACAGAAGGATCTGTTAATTTAACATCTTTATAACATGTTGTTGGTTTATCATATGTCCCAGCATTTATAAATGTACTATCACATTTATAAACATTTTGTATTTTTTCTGGTGCTGGTGTCTTTGTTGTTACTTTCTTTCTACATGTTGTTTGAGTATTATATGTTCCGTCATTATCATAATATGATGAACATGTATAAATATTAGTTGTTTTTTCTGGTGCTGGTGTCTTTGTTGTTACTTTCTTTCTACATGTTGTTTGAGTATTATATGTTCCGTCATTATCATAATATGATGAACATGTATAACTATATTTTGTTGTTGTAACAGTTCTACTACATTGTACATAATAATTATATGTTCCAGCATTATTATAAGCACTTGAACATGTATATGTTGTTTTAGGTGCTACCCAGCTTCTTGTATAAACTACATAGTAGAATACTTTTACATATCCTGGACAATTTGTATTTGAACAAATATATTCAGTTGCACTTCCTCTTGGATCATATTTTGTTGTATTTGTAGAAACTTTTGATGTAGTATATTTTCTTACTGCACAAGTTCCACAGTTCCAATTTGTATAATATCCTGGAATTGTTTTTTTATACGGTTCATCATAATCTGTATACGATGTTGTTGTTGCTGTTCTTGGTGATATTGCTGTTTCTTCTGTTGTTTTTAAACAGTTTGTTGGAACCTTATATGTTCCTGGATTATCATAAGCTGTTGAACATGTATATGTTTTAGTTTGGGAAATTAATTTAGCTGGTTCAGTTACACGATTAATCTTATAACAAAGTGTATTTGTTGTATATGTCCCAGCATTATCATAAGCAGTTGAACATGTATATGTTGTTTTTGATATAGCCTCTTTTTCTTCAGTTGTTGTTTTTTTACAAGCTACTGGAGCTGAATATGTTCCGGCATTATCATATTCACTTCCACATATAAATTTACTTCTTAATACTGCAGGATCAGATTTTTGATTAGATCCATAACATTTTGTATATGTTGTATATGTTCCTGGATTTGAATATTTTTCGCTACAAGTATATGTGTCTTTTCTTTCAGCAGGTGCACTAGCAGTTGCTGTAACAATACATTTCGTTGGTTTATCATATGTTCCAGCATTATCATATTCGCTTCCACAAATATATTTAGTATCTATTATTGGTTCTGCATAAACTTTATAACCTGTACCTGGATTAACTTTAGCTTCTGTAACTACTTTTTTAGTTTTGCCAGGGACTACAGTTGCTGGCCCTATAGATTCAACTACTGATTTAGTACAATATTTACCAGTTTGAATAAATCCTGTTGGACATTCTTCATAATTTTTTTCTTGTTTAGATCTTTTATATTCATATTCAGTTGCTGTACATTGACCATCTTCTAAATCCTTATCTCCAATTTGTTCATTATCATCTAAATCTTTATCGCCAGTAATATTATCATCTGTTTGATTTTGGTTATTTATATTATTATCTATTTGGCTACTTGTACTATCTTTTTTGTCATCAACTTTTGTTTTAGGTGTTTCAACATCACATGATCCTCCACCACACTCACTATAAGTACCAATAGTATCCATAATATAGTCTGTTTGATCTCCACATGTAAGTGATACTTTAAGAGCATATTCTTTTGATGATAATTTAGTTACTTCAACATAACTTTCTTCTGTATTACATCTTTTTCCGTCTTTATCTAAAAATGGTAGTACTAATTTTTCTTCTTCCATTTCACTTAAAGTCATTCTTTTACTATTTCCACTTTTTGGTAAATGATCAATTGTATAATGACTTCTTGCCGCTACTTTCATAGTTTGAATATTAGCATTATATACCTTGTCATAAAACGTTGTTAAATTATTATTTGGATATAACCATAAAAGTATTAAAAAGAATGCTACTAAAAATAATACTTTTACAAATAAATCCTTCCAATTGAAACTAATTCTATCTTCCATATAAACCCCCAATTTCCTTATTTCAATATTAACGATTGATTTTGTATTAAATCATTTGCTTCGTTATACATTCCCATTATTGTTTCTGAATATGTACTCATCATTACTTCTTGAGTTGTCCCATCTGGATTTACAACAGTTGTTGGACAATTTGGATTATTTAATTCTTCTTTCATATCTTCAATACTAATAAAACAATATGTATCTTTGCCATCAATATTTGCATAATTTTGATAACCTATATGTTTTCCTAAACTTTCTGCAATTGCAATTGTTTGAATTGCTATCGAAGTACCCAAAAATCTTTCTCCTGATGTTTCAGCTTGATAATATGATGGATAGTCTCCATACCCATCTGTTAAATATACTTTATAAATTAATTCTGCCAACTTCATTGCATATGGATAAGCACCATCTTTTGTTGGATTTTTTATCATTCCATGCCTTAAAAATTCAATTGCTTGAATTATTTTTTTACCTTTATGATCATCTTGAACAAAATATGAATATGGGAATATATGACCAACTAAATTCATTTCTGGTGCGCTTATTCCTTCCATTGCTCTTCCTGTATCTACACCTTCTTTATTCATTATTACATCAACTAAATTAACATTAAAAAATATATCTTCATGTTCTACTGGTCTATCAAATGGATTTTGAGCACCTATTAATTTAATTAGGTTAAATATATGTTGTTTTTCTAAAAACACATATTCACCAGCAATAGGTAATGCTTCATGTGTATAACCTAACTCTTCTAACATTGCGTATATTTCATCAGCTCTTGCCCATACTTGAGCATCATCTTTAACGTCTTCTAATTTAGTCATTGGTGCTGGAAAAAAACTTTCACTTGCCAATTCATTTTTATTTACTAAACTATGAAAAGTTATTTCTGGATCATCACTCGTTCTTGTTTCTGCAATAGCTTTTGGTAACGATGTTGAACCAGCGTAAACTAAACCAGCAAGGATAATTGGTTTCCATTTAATTTTTGTTAATTTTCCGATTAATTCTTTTACATTTTCTTTCATTTCCATATCAAATTTACCCCCTTTGAATTAATTGTCGGTTACAATAACATATTTTAAAAACATTGTCAATAAAATTTTATACCAAATAAAAAACCTTAATTTAAAGGTTTTTTATGGTTTTATTTCTTTTGCTGAGATATTATTATTGAAATAGTTTTTACTTTTGGTATATAAGTTAGTCTTACATCTACACCTTCTATAGTAATTGGTACATTATGAGTACCTAATCCATATCCAGCAAGGTCTGCAACTGCGCTTATATCTGAAGCTTTTACTGAATTAAGAACAGTTTTAGCTCCCTTAACAATTACTATTACTTTTGTATCATTAACAGAAGCCACATTTGCAACATATTTTTCATTAACATTAATTGATCTTGTTTGTACTTCTATTTCAATTGATGATTCTTGTTGAACTGCTACATCTACTGTTGTTGTAGTTGCACTCATATATCTAACTCCATTTGGTTTTACCAAAGATACACTGTAAGTTTTATTAGCATTTAATCCTGTAATATCTATTTCTGCTTCAATATACTTAATGTTTTCTAAAATACTTTGTTCACCATACAATGTAACTTTACTAACAGATGAAATTATTTCACTTATAGCATAACCAACTGTAGCTTCACCTGTTGGAACTATTTTAACTGGAACTTCAATATTATTTGAAGTAACAATTACACTAGCAACAACTTTATTTGGAACCATTTCAACATTATTAATTATTTTTCCTGTTTCATCATAGGCAACCAAAATGATATCTTCTAATTTATATGTACCTGCGCCTTTTAACTTTTCATTATTAACATCAATTAGAGCTTTAACGTTAGCAACCTTAGCTAATGTTTCTAATGATCCTTTAACTATTATATCATCATTTTCTACTTCAACTTAACCAATAGATAATTTTGGATCTAATTTATCTTGATTAACTATATCGTATGTCAAAGTTTTAGATTCACTTAATTTTTTACTTATTTTTATTTGGATATTATTTGGTAATAGAGTATATCTAACTGTTTCAACATTATGATTATATTCAAGTTTAACTTTATATTCTCCTTCTGTATAACCAGATAAGTCTAAAGAAACTTTATGATCACCTAACTGTTTAGCTAAATATAAATCTCCTCTTCTTCCCATTAATAAAATATCAACTGTTTTTGGTACACCTTCTACTACTAATGCTTCTTCATTATATGTTAAAGTAACGGGTTGTTTTTCTATTAAAATAGATTCACTTTCAATCATTTTAGTAGCTTTAGTATCAACGAATAAAAACAAAATAACTGCAATAACTAAAGATAAATAAATAATTGTATTTGGTCTTCTTAAAAATCTTTCTAAAAAACTAGGATTAAATTTTATTTTCTTATAGGCCACGTATAATAATTTAGATATCGGAGAAATAATAAACTTATCTAATAAAGAATATAATAACTTAAATGGAGCTAGTAATATTTTTAGTATTTTATTCATCATCATCACCAACCTCTTCATCTTCATCCGCATCATAGAATACTTCTGTTTTCGGTTTTAACTCTTCAACAATAATCATTCTACATTCTTCAGAAGAAAGATTATATTCTAATCTTTGGTTTCTAGCTATACTAATTCGTCCTGTTTCTTCAGATACAACAATTGCTAAAGCATCTGTTTCTTCTGCTATACCTAATGCCGCACGATGTCTAGTTCCTAATTTTTTGCTAATATTTGGATCCATACTTGTCTTAAAAACTGCACCTGCACAAGTTATCTGAGTTCCTTGTATAATAATTCCTCCATCATGAAGAGGATTGTTTGGAAAAAATATAGAACCTAATAAACTAGCTGATAAATCAGCATATATTTTGGTTGCAGGTTGAATATACTCTTGAAGTGATATATCTCTTTCAATAACAATTAATGCTCCAATTTTATTTTTCTTAAGATATTCTATTGCTTCCATTATTTCAAAAACTAATTTTTCTCTCTCATCAACCGTTAAAACCTTATGTCTTCCTAATAATTGACTACGACCAATTTGTTCTAATACTGTTCTAATTTCTGGTTGGAAAATTATAATTATAGCAAGCGGTCCCCACATAATTACATATTCTAACATTAAACCAACTGTATAAAGATTTAATACATTACTTAAAATCTTAATAAAAACAATAAAAATAACACCTTTAAATAATAAAGACATTTTAATATTGTTTTTTAAATTTTTCAAAAGATAATATATTAAAAACCAAACAACACATACATCAATTATTCTTGTAACAATTCCCCAAATAGACGGTAATGTCATAAATTCATCTCCTTTGGCAAATTAATTATATCAAAATATCATATTCAATACTAGATAATTCACCAATTTTCCATTATTTTTTTATTTTATTTTTTTTTTTTTTTTTGGTATTATTCTACCAATTCCCTTGAATAATATGTCAACTCACCAGTTGGTAAAATTAGAACTCTTTCAACTCCTAAATTATCAACAAATTTTGGATTATGAGAAACAATAAGTATTGTTCCCTTATAATCTTTAAATATATTAGCAATTATTATTTGAGTTTTTGGATCCAAGTGATTCGTTGGTTCATCTAAAATAATTAAATTAGCTCCGGATAAAGACAATTTAGCTAATGCAACTCTACTTCTTTCACCTGGAGATAAAACACTAATTTTCTTGCTTTTCTAATTTCAGGAGTAATCAGCGAGCAAGAAACAAATCGATTCCAATAATCATTTGCATTAAAATTAGGCATTCTAATTGAATGACAAATAAAGCTAAAAGGCTTACCTGGTACAAAATCATTAGGGTCTGTTAACGTTTTAATCCATTCTTGTTTTTGTAATTCGTTAAATTCATTTATCTTATCATCAATCTTTTTTGTAGATAAAGAGCTTTCTAAAAGTAACTTTTCTAATTCTTTTTTTATAATTTCTATTTCTTCTTTGCTTTTAATATGAACTAGATTTTCTAGTAAGGCAGGGAAAGACCTTGCTAAATCTTTTTTTCTTTCAACTAAATAATGGGTTTCTAATACTTCGACACCAGCAATTATCATATTAATAAAATTTTGTTCAATTCGCGTTGTTTTAGACAACTGTCTAACTTTTTCATATTTCTCGATTATTTTTTTTATTTCTAAATTTTCTTCTTGAATTTCTTTTAACTTTTCAAGACGACTATTGAAATCACTCAAATTAAATATATGTTGATTTAAGTTATATAATTGAAAAGTTGTTAATCATATAAAATCAGCCTCAATTTCTTTTTTATTAGTTTTAAAAAAATAGGCACTTGAAGGTAAATACTTTTCAGCATCTAAATATTTTTCTAAAGGAAATAAAAACTTTTTTTCTATAGTCATTATCTCACCTATTATATATCTAATTATACCAAATATAGTAAAAATTTTAATGAATAATATTTTATAATGTAAAGCGATGTTAAATAATCTTTTTTTTATTAATTTTATATATAACAAATTAATCATTTATGCTAAAATTATATAGTGGCAAAGGAGGTCAACAATATGAAAATATGGGATGAATTTAAAGGCGAAAATTGGAAGAACTCCGTTAATGTAGCCGATTTTATTAGAAATAACTATAAAGAATATACTGGAGACGAAAGTTTTTTAACACCTATTAGTTCTAAAACTAAATCAGTTTTAAATATTTTTAATGAACTTAAAAAAAAAGAATTAAAAAAAGGAATTTTAGATGTTGAAACTGATATAGTTTCTGGTATAAATAATTTTGAACCTGGTTATATTGATAAAGATAACGAAGTTATTTTTGGTTTACAAACAGATAAACCATTAAAAAGGATTATTAACCCTTTTGGTGGAATAAGAATGGTTAATGCTTCATTAGAAGCTTATGGTTATAAAATGAATGAAACTGTAGAAAATTATTTTAATACTTTTCGAAAAACACATAATCAAGGTGTTTTTGATGCCTATACTCCTGAAATTAGAAAAGCAAGAAAATATCATTTAATAACTGGACTGCCAGATGCTTATGGTCGTGGACGTATTATTGGTGATTATCGAAGAATTGCTTTATATGGAATCGATTATTTAATTGAAGCTAAGGAAAAAGATAAAAATAAATATTCTAATATCCTTAGTAATTCGGATATTCAATTAAGAGAAGAATTATCTGAACAAATAAGAGCTTTAACTGAAATTAAAGAAATGGCTAGTAGATATGGATTTGATATTAGTAAACCAGCAGAAAATGCTAAGGAAGCTGTTCAATGGTTATACTTTGGCTATTTAGCAGCAATAAAAGAAAATAATGGAGCTGCGATGAGTTTTGGAAGAACTTCTACATTTTTAGATATATATATCGAACATGACTTAAATAAAGGTTTAATAAATGAAGATGAAGCTCAAGAATTAATTGATCAATTAGTAATTAAACTTAGGTTAGCTTGTCATTTAAGAACGCCCGAATACAATGAATTATTTGCTGGTGACCCAACTTGGGTAACAGAAAGTATTGCTGGTATGTTAGATGATAATAAATCATTAGTAACTAAAAGCTCTTATCGTTTTTTACATACATTAATTAATTTAGAATCTTCACCAGAACCAAATATAACTGTTCTTTGGAGTGATAAATTACCAGAAAACTTTAAAAAATACTGTGCAAAGATGTCAATTCTAACAACTTCAATCCAATATGAAAACGACGATTTAATGCGACCAAGTTATGGTAATGATTATGGGATAGCTTGTTGTGTTTCAGCAATGAAAATTGGTAAACAAATGCAATTTTTCGGAGCAAGGTGTAATTTAGCTAAAGTTTTATTATATGCAATAAATGGCGGACATGATGAAATAAGTAAAACATTAGTCTTAGATAATATTAAAACAATTGAAAATGACGTTCTAAATTATGATGAAGTGAGAAATTTATATACTCAAGCTATGAAACAAACTGTTAAATTATATGTTGACGCAATGAATATTATTCATTATATGCATGATAAATATGCCTACGAAAGAAGCCAATTATCTTTACATGATTCTTTAGTAGAAAGATTGATGGCTTTTGGAATAGCAGGATTATCAGTAGTTGTTGATAGTTTATCAGCAATAAAATATGCAAAAGTAACTGCTCACCGTGAAGATGGTATAACAGTCAGTTTTGATATCGAAGGAGACTATCCTAAATTCGGTAATGATGATGATCGAGTAGATTCTATTGCAGCTGAATTAACTGAAGAATTTATTACTGAATTAAGAACACATGGCTTATATCGTAATGCAAAACACACTTTATCAATTTTAACAATTACCTCTAATGTTGTTTATGGAAAACATACTGGTGCAACCCCAGATGGTAGACTTTCAGGCCAAGCCTTTGCGCCTGGTGCTAATCCTATGCATGGTCGAGACAATAACGGAGCTCTTGCATCATTAAATTCTGTAGCTAAAATTCCTTATTGCAATGGTTGTGAAGATGGTATTTCCAATACTTTTTCAATAATTCCAAGTGCACTTGGTTCAGATAACGATACTCAAATAAATAATTTAGTTAATTTATTAGATGGTTATTTTAATAAAGGTGCCCATCATTTAAATGTTAATGTCTTAAATCGAGAAATATTAATTGATGCAATGAAAAATCCAGACAATTATCCTAATTTAACAATTAGAGTTAGTGGTTATGCCGTAAGATTTAATCGTTTAAATAAAGAACAACAAGAAGAAGTAATATCTAGAACTTTTCATGAGGTTGTATGAAAGGTAATATCCATTCAATTGAAACATTTGGTATGTTAGATGGACCTGGAATAAGAGTAGTTATATTTATGCAAGGTTGTCCATTAAGATGCGCTTACTGCCACAATCCAGATACTTGGCAACCTAATATTGGTAACCAGATGACTAAAGAAGAAATATTAGAATTTATTTTAAAATACAAATCATATTTTAAAGATACTGGTGGAGTAACTTTTTCTGGAGGAGAACCATTACTACAAGGTGAGTTTCTTGCTGAAACTTTAAAGTTACTAAAAGAAAATGATATTCATACTTGTATTGATACATGTGGAATTGGTACTAATCAAGAAGAAGTATTAAAATATACAGACTTAGTTATATTTGATATTAAAGATATAGATCAAGAATCATACAAAAAATTAGTAAATAATGATTTTAATAAATCGTTAGAGTTCTTAAAATTATGTCAAAAGATGAACAAACCATTATGGCTAAGATTAGTTATTATTCCTGGATATAATGATAATGAAGAATATATCTATAAATTAGCTGAATATCTTAATCCAATTAAAAATGTTGAAAAAATTGAATTACTTCCTTATCATTCTAAAGGGAAAGAAAAATACAAAGAATTAAATATTCCTTATAAATTAGATAATATCGAAGATATGGATAAAAAAAGATGTAAAGATTTAGAATTATATTTACTAGAACTACTTAAAAACAATACTTAATATATTTTATTTTAAACATATAAAAAACATTGTTTGATACAATGTTTTTTCATATGGAGGAGCCGACCGGATTCGAACCGACGATAAAGGTGTTGCAGACCCATGCCTTACCACTTGGCCACGGCTCCATGAAAAATATTATAGCAAATATTTTTCTTTGTTTCAATTAATTTAATCTTATTACATAAATCTGATTTCTAATAGTTATTAAAACATCTAAACGATCTGCATCTGCTGCAATTGCGTCTATTTCTAAAATAGCTTTTTCATTATAATTATCTGGGTTTTTAATAACAGGTTTTATTATTTGTTCTCTACTATTTAATGTATATCGAATTCTAATAAAATCTTTAAAGAAATTTAATTCAGATTCTTTTATATTATTAGTATATAAACTATTTTTATCAATACTTAATTCATATCCTAGTATTAATAATTTCTTGTTCGCTGAACCTAATTCAGGTAAAACTAATCCTGTTCGATTACGACAATCATCTTCAGTAATACATTCTTCATATTGATAAGTAAAATTTGTTTTTGTTTCATAAGAAGTTACATTAAAATAACTATCTTGTAATGTTGAGTTTTTTAAACTAACTTTTGTGCCTAAAAATCTTTCTAACATTATTTGAGAATTAGTATTTCTTATTGGTTTTAATGTTACATCAATATACTTTATTTCAGTTGTTTTTGTTTTTTTACTATAATAAGTACCATCATATATTTTAAATATAATATCTTCATCAGAAGCATATTCACTCATTTTAAATGTCAATAATCTATTCATACTATTTCCTGGTAATATTTCTTCTTGACGATATTTTAACCCCAAATCAATAAACTCACCCGAATCACTTCGTTCTGGAGAAAAGCTTAATGTTCCATTTTGAATAAACATATTTGATGTATTAACAGCAAGTTTTTTACCAGTTAAATTTTTAAATGTAATATCAATAACTGTATAATAATTATCATTAATTATTTTGTCACCATTTTTATCCATGTTTGTAACATATGATTTATTGACTATATATTGGATACCACCAGTAGAAAATATTTGTCGCTCTTTATAAACTTTTCCGGTAATTTCTTTACCGAAGAAAATAAAAAATATAATGACACCAATAATACCAATAAATAAAGTTATTAATATTGTTGTGTTTTCTAAAAAATAATATCTTAGTTCTCTCAAATACCTTCTAACTTTAACTAAATATTCACGATAATCAATTCCAACAACAAACTCAAATTCTTCACTATCGGCTTCACTTATTTCTAATTCTGCTAAATCTTGACGAAAGTTAAACTTCTTTATATCGAATCCAGTAGATCTCATCAATGTAAATACTAAAAATAAATATTGAGGATATAATAATATTCTATAAATATCATTATATGCTCTTGATGTCTGAATATCGATTACAGCTCTAAGGCTAAGAGCATTTATTGAATTATTTGCAATTAATACACCTATTAGAACTGCTATATAATATAACGTTATAACTAAATAAAAGGTATGTGGTTTCTTTTTATTTCTCAATAAAAATAATACAGATCCACTAAAAACAATTATTATTAAAAATATTAGATAAACAAAACTATTTGTCTTGCCTATAAATTGCATACTACCGGTCGCGGCTAATTGTTTAAATGTTTTTAAAATAGGATATGTTTGAATTATTCCATATAAAATAGAACAAAATATTAAAAAATGAATCAATCTAAATCTTTTAATTAAAAAAGCATATGGTTTCTTTATAATCACATTACCAACTCCAATTATAGTATATCACAATGATTAATTAACTAAACAATAATTATTTATTCATTGTAAATAAAAATTTTATTTAAACAGTTATATTTCCACTCATCTTTTTTTAATATTCTTACTTCTCCTAATTCATTAGAATAATAATATAATATATCTTCGCTTAAATAATACACTGATTTTTCATTCATAGTAATTATATTTGGCTTTAAAATATTACTCAATCTAGTTTTTGATTTTCTTTCATAAAGAAAATCATTTTCCACTATAAATTTTTCTTCTTTTTTTAATTTAAATTTTAATTCATTAGAAACCAACTTATTCATTGTAATGTCTTTCCAACCTAAATCGTATAACTTTCCTAGATTTTCTTCATCTGTAATTATTTTCATCTGCCTTTTTATAACATCTATTTCATACTGTTTTTCTTCTTTTTTATCAACCAAATAAATTTTTTTATCAATTACTCCTTGAATATAACTTTCAAAATAGATATTTTTATTTAAATCCCATTTGTTTTGTTCTTTACTTTTTAAATCTATAATATAAACTTCATTAAAAAAATGTTCTTGGTTATAATTAGGAATAAATAAATATTGATCAACTTGAGTAACTAAATCATTATCATAGACATCATTTTCAAACAAATTAATTGTTTTTAATTGTTCTTTACTTATAATATCTATTCCTTTATAATTCCATATTCCATATATATCTCCATTATCATAATATAAGTTTAAGTTATTAAGATCTTTGTTTATATAAGTTATATTATTTTTATATTTATTATATAAAAATTGCTCGAATTCATTGTTATTTATCAATCTAAAATCAATTAACTCATTATCTTCATAACATATAGGTTGAGTATCATAATCTTTTATTTTTAAATATAAACAATAATACTTTTTATTCTTATATGTATCAATTTTTTTGATTAATCTTCTTTGTGGAGAATATTTTTTATTCATATCATAATTAAAAGTAATATCTTCATTATAAATTTCCAAATGATATTCACCATCATATTTTTCTTTAACTTTGTAATCATCTACTTTAGCAGCTATAAATTCCAATTTTATT
>CAYFQA010000003.1:18050-19891 GCA_964345145.1 uncultured Muribaculaceae bacterium
ACTATATAATTTGTTTCATAATTACTTGGCTTTAGATAAAAATAAATAAATATTAAAAATAATGTAATTAATATAATTCTAATTATACTTACCTTTCTCATATATCCTCCATTTATATAAAAGGATTCCAATTAGGAATCCGTTTTACGATGTCTTCTTTTTTCTCTCATCATATACGTAGTTATAGCGGTTTCAATTTCATCTAAAGACTTTTTATCAAGATTAGAAATAGTAACTACTTCTTTAATAGTGTCAATAACTACTCTTCCCCAAATAATTCCCATATTTACTTCTAAGTCATTAAACATATCAGGTGTTATTGAAACAAAATGATAACCCCATGTAACTCTTTTTTGACCAATAACTAATCTTTTATCAGTTAAAGCTGCAACACAGGTTTGAAAGATGTCTAAATTAGATTCACTTCTTTGGCCAGCAAAAACATATAATATTTTTTCATCGGGATTTATATGATGATCTAAAATCTTACTATGCTTTTTTAAACGAAACCAAGTTATTGTCCAAGGATATCTTTTTTTAAACTCTCGAACTCTTTTATATATTTCTGACATCTATTCACCTCATTTTTTCTTTGTAGATTTTTTAGTCTTTTTGTCTACTTTTTTAACTTCCTTTTTTTCTTCATTTGTTTTTTTAATTTTATTATAAGTAAATATTTTATCAAGTGTTTTCTCGTCAGTTAATCCAGCATGACAATCAATTGTCTTTCCGTTTTTTATTAGTAATGTTAATGGTGTTCCAAAACCAGTTAACGGACTTACTTCACCTTTTTTACTACAAACCTTTTCTGTGCTTTCTGATTTAGCTGGTATTTTATAACCACCATCTAAAATACTAACAAATTCATCATTATTAAAATAATCTGTATCAAAATAATATATATCAACATCATATTTAGTCGCTACATCATTAAGAATTGGTTTAAAAGCTTCACAATAACCACAGCCAGCGCTTCCAAATGTTACGACAGTAATTTTATCTTCATTAAGTGTTTCTAAAAAAGATTTAGAATCTTTGGCTACTTTATAGTTAATATTTTCTGTTTTTCCATCTAAATAATGCGCTGCTAAAGTATTTAAATCACTTGGTGAAAATGAACCATTTCTAATTCCTTTAATTTCATTATCTTTTATAAAAACAAATGCTGGTAATTCTAAAATATTTTCTCCTAATTTAACTATTTCAATTTTATCTTCAGTACTTAAATTTTCATATTCCATTACTTGATATTCATATATACCTTCTAATGATTTTAAATTTTCTAGTGTATCTTTATATGTCGTGCCTTTTGTTGAAGCTATATAAACAATAACTTCGTTATTAGATATTAAATTATTTTTAAATTCTTGATATAAAATCCCTTCCGGCTTAGAGTTATCCACCATTTCTTTTAATAAAGGTATAATAAGCAGTAAAATAACTACAATAATTAATACCCATTTTTTATTTTTTTCCATACAAACCTCCTAATAAATATTTTATAATGTTTTATTTATTTATGCAATAAATCTATTTTATATATCTTTTATTGAACTGTTTCAATATGAATTCCAGCTTTAAAGATTTTATCTTGATCTTGATTTTGTTCTACTGCTAAATCTTCTAAATAAAAAACAATTTCAAAATTATGAACTTCATTATTTATAATGACATAATCAACACTTGCTGGACTTAATATATTTCCATTACTTACCTTAGGCGCGATGGCCTTTTTTACAATATATATTCCATTTAAAATAACATCATATTTAAAATTATTAGTGATAAAGCTATTACTAACATCTTTCCAAGTTAATCTATAAGCAATATTAACTGGATTA
>CAYFQA010000003.1:19901-24214 GCA_964345145.1 uncultured Muribaculaceae bacterium
ATTATTACTAGTAACATTAAATTTCTTTGTTATTTTTTCGTTAGGTTTAACATCGTTTTTCTCCACAGATGCACCACCATCAAAATGAATTGTATAAACAGGAGTTACTACTGAATCATCTGATGAAGAGCTTGAACTACTTGATGAAGGTCTATCCGTACAATATTTATCACATACTCCATCACCATCTATATCACAGTTTTGATCACATTTTCCATCTCCATCCGTGTCACAGTTGAGATCACAAACTTCATCTCCATTAATATCACAATTTAAATCACATTTTCCATCTCCATCGACATCGCAATTGAGATCACATTTTCCATCTCCGTCTATATCACAGTTGAGATCACATACTCCATCATCATCGGTATCGCAATTGAGATCACATTTTCCATCGCCATCAGTATCACAATTAAGATCACATGGAGGTAAATCATCACAATATAAGTCACATACGCCATCGCCATCAATATCGCAATTTCGATCGCAAATCCAATCATTATTTGTATCACAGTTTAAGTCGCATACACCATCGCCATCAGTATCACAGTTTAAGTCGCATTTTCCATCTCCATCCAAATCGATATTCGTATCTGGACGCCCATCATCATTGGTATCACAATTTCTTTTACATTTTTTTCCAGGAGAAGGATAATTTACTAAATTAACATCTGGAACTCCATCACCATCTAAATCAATATTAAATATTTTTTTATTATCTCCATGTCTAGTGATATTTATATCTGGAATTCCATCATTATCTATATCACAATTATATTGACAAACACCTGTATTATCTGGATCACAGTTTAAATCACATATTCCATCACCATCTAAATCAATGTTTAAATCCATTTTTTTTAAAACTGCAAATCTTGGACTAACTATAATAAAAAAGAACATGAAAAAAATCAAAAATATAAGTATTAAATATATTTTTTTACTAGTTTCTTTTTCCTGATTGTTTTCAAAGTTTCTTTCTTCCATTACTGACCTGTTTCTTTTTGAACTTTTTCTTCTATTCTAAGTAATCTATTGTATTTATTTATTCTTTCTCCTCTTGAAGTTGATCCAGTTTTAATATAATTCAAACCAAATCCAACAACCAAATCTGCAATTGTTGTATCTTCAGTTTCACCACTTCTATGTGACATAATAGGAATATAATTATTGTTTTTTGCTAACTCAACAGTTTGTATTGTTTCAGTAATTGTTCCTACTTGATTAGGTTTAATAATAATACTATTACACATTTTCTTATTAATTCCTTGTTCTAAAACTTCTGCATTGGTAACAAAGAAATCATCACCAACTAACATGATTTTTTCACCTAATTCATGTGTAAATTTAATCATATTTTCATCATCATGCTCATCAAAAGCATCTTCTATACTAATAATAGGATAATTTGTAATCATATTTTTATAATAATTAATAAGTTCATTTCCTGTTATTTTTCTTCCATCAACAAAATATGTATTATCTTCTTTATCATAAAATGAACTTGCCGCGACATCTAGAGCTATACCAACATCAGTTCCAGCTTTATATTCTGCTTTTTCAATTGCTTTTACAATTAGATTTAAAGCTTCATAATTATTGGCTAAATTTGGTGCAAAACCACCTTCATCACCAACTCCTGTCGATAATCCTGCTTCTTTTAATATACTTTTTAAATTATGGAATATTTCTGCCGCGCATCTTAATCTTTCTTTAAATGTTTCTTGTTTTGGTACAATCATAAATTCTTGAATGTCGATATTATTATCTGCATGTGCGCCTCCATTAACAATATTAAACATACCATAAGGTATTGAACGTCCTGGAAATAATTCAAATATTTCTTTATTATTTACTAATGCAATTGCTTTTAAAGTACATAACGAAACTGCTAACAATGCATTCGCGCCTAAACGATATTTATTAGGCGTACCATCAATTTCAATTAATTTCTCATCTATTGCTTTTTGATCAAGTTCCATTCCGACAATATATTTTTTTAATTCATTATTAATATTATCTACCGCTTTTAATGTTCCTTTTCCTAAATATCTAGTTTGATCTTTATCACGTAATTCATGCGCTTCCTTTTCGCCCGTTGAAGCACCTGAAGGTACTTGAGCAATTACTTTTCTACCATCTTCTAAAGTCATCTCACATTCTACTGTTGGATTTCCTCTAGAATCCAAAATTTCTCTACCATATAAGTCAATAATTTTCATAAACATTTTCCTCTCAATTATACTTTTAGTTTACCATTTTAAGCTTTATTTTTCAACAACTAAGAAATAATGTGATATAATTTTTATTGTAAAGGAAGATTATATGAAAATCATTGAATTAACAAGACAACAATTTGAAAGTTTTGCTGATACTCATCCATTAAGAAGCCATTATCAATCATATTATTTTGGTCAACTTTTAAGTGAATATTATTTTGAATATAGTCTTATTGGTTATGTAGATAATAATGGTAGTATTAAAGCCGCGTCTTTAATATTAACCAAAAGAATAACTTCTCTTTGGAAATATGCTTATGCTCCTAAAGGATTTTTAATTGATTACCATGACGAAATGTTAGTTAAAGCTTTTACAAGAGACTTAAAAAGATATTTAAAGAGAAGAAAAATTATTATGGTTAAATTAAATCCAGATATTATAGTAGGAGAAATAAGACCAGAGAATAATTATAAAACAGTTTATAATAATAACACCAATATCGTACCTTCATTGGCTAAATTTGGTTATTTAAAATTAAGAAATAATTTATATTTCGAATCACAATTTCCACGTTTTAATACTGTTATTGAATTAGCTAAATTCGAAGGTTTAGCAAAGTTAAAGAAAAATATCAGAAATAAAGTTCATAAAGCCGAAAGAAGAGGTTTAACTTTTGAACAAGGTGGGGTTGATGATATTGAAAAATTTTATGAGTTTGTTAAAGAAAAAAATAAAAGAGGTATAGACTATTATCGAGATTGTTATAACTTATTTAATAAAGAAGGACAAATTGATCTATTTTTAATTAAAGTTGACTACAATAAATATTTAACAACTGCACAAGATAGATATAATGTTGAATTAGCTCTTAATGAAAAATTGGCATTCTCTATGCAACAAAAACCTGATGAAAAAACTTTATCTCGAAAAATGCAATCAGATCGAGATTTAGAATCATATAAAACAGATATTTTAAAAGCAAGTAGAAATATTCATAAAGAAGAAAGTTTAATTATCGCTGGAGCTTTAGTTATAAAATATACTAACCGTGCATATATTTTGATAAGTGGTTTTAGTCAAGATTTTAGATTTTTAAGTCCAAACTATTATTTGTATTATAAACTAATTGAATATTATAAAAATTTAGGTTTTGAATCATTAGATTTAAATGGATTAACTGGAGACTTTACTAAAGAAAATCCATATTATGGATTAAATAGATTTAAAATGTCATTTAATGATATTGCTTATGAATATATTGGCGAATTTGATTTACTAATTCGTAAAAGAGTTTATAAAAAATTAAATGATAATACTACTTTAGCTAAAGAATTTAATAAACCTTGGGAGAAAAAAGGTGATTTAAATCCTGATGGAACATATAAATCAGAAAAAAAACCAGAAGCTGTTACAAGTACAGAAGGTTTTTAAAATATAAATAATAAGAAAGGATAATAAATAATGAAAATTTAAAAAATAAAAAAGTTTTATTTACATTTTTACTAATTGGTACTTTAATTTCAATACATCTAATTGTTTCTCAAGCATTAAATAAAGAATTTGACATTGTTTCTTTATTACTATTATTAACATTTATAGGCTCGCTTAGTGAAACTGTTGAAAAAAAATAAAGTTTAAGATTGCTTAAACTTTTTTATTACATAAAAAAAGGTTGTTATTAACAACCTTTATTTTATTTTATTAATTACTTAATAATTTCTGAAACTACACCAGCACCAACAGTTCTTCCGCCTTCTCTAATTGAGAATTTAGTACCATTTTCTAGGGCAACTGGAGCGATTAATTCAACTGTCATATCTACATTATCACCAGGCATAACCATTTCAACACCTTGAGGTAGTTCGATTACTCCAGTAACGTCTGTAGTTCTAAAATAGAATTGTGGACGATAATTACTGAAGAATGGTGTATGTCTTCCGCCTTCTTCTTTAGAAAGAATGTAAACACTTGCTTTGAATTTTGTATGAGGTGTTACACTTCCAGGTTTAGCTAAAACTTGTCCTCTTTCAACATCATCACGAGTAATTCCACGAAGTAATACTCCGGCATTATCTCCTGCTGCTGCATAC
>CAYFQA010000004.1:0-10032 GCA_964345145.1 uncultured Muribaculaceae bacterium
GTAGCTCTTAATATTTGATTATTTATAATACCATATGAAATATCTAGCTCTATTATTATATCATTTTTAAAAACTATACAATTTTTATTTTCTTTTTTTATTATTTTATCAATATGATTTAAAGATATCCAAGCACAATTTTCTACTCGTGGTGACATTGTCGGAAAAAATATAATTTCTTTACTTTCTTCTACGATTATAGGTGCTTTATGAGTTACACCTATTAAATTTGATGTTCCTTTTTGTCTACCTTCAAGTGAACTACCAAAAAACTCACAACTATCATCCATTATTTTATTAACTGGTTTATTTACTATAAAAACTTTATCATTTTCATAAACTTTTGATTTATCTGATTTAAATGGAACAATTGCTAATGTTTCAATATTAATTTCATACTCATTCATTCTTTCACCCCCTGACTTAAAACATCTTATATCATATTTTATTCTTTAAATTTCTCGTTTTTTCTCGTTTTTATAAAAAATATAAAAAAAAGTACTTTTCTTAAATACTTTTTTTAAAATTTTATTTTTATTATAATATATTAATAAGTTTTAATAGGTAATATTAATTGAATTAAAGTTTCATCAGTTTCACTTTTTATTATAATAGGTTTAACATCGCTATTTAATAAAATTAAAATATTTAAATCATCAAATGATTTTAATGCTTCTAACATATATTTTGAACTAAAGGATATTTCTATATCTTTAGATTTATTTTTTTCAACAGTTATTACATCCTCTACTTTACCATATTCAGAAGATAAAGATGTAACAAATAAATTATCTTTAGATGTTAACATTTTTACTGTATTTCTATCTTTATTTGGAGTTAATAATGATGCTCTATCAATAGAATTATAAAAATCATTTAAATTAGCATTAATAATTATTTCAAATTCTGTTGGAATTAAATTTGTTATATCAGGATATGTTCCATTTAATAAATTTGATTTAAACATAATATTTTTATATTTAAATATTATTTTATTATTAAATATATGCATTTCAACTGGTTGATCATCATTTATTATTTCAATAATTTTTTTAATATTTTCTCCAGGTATAACAATATTAATTAAATCATTAACCATTGTTTCTAATTTTATTGTTTTTTTAGCTAATCGATATGAATCTGTTGCAATACAATCAAATATATTACCATTAATTTTTATATTAATACCTGTTAATAAAGGACGAGACTCTTGAGTTGATATTGCAAAAGAAGTTTGATTAATAATTTGTTTTAGTAAATCCCCATTTAAAATTACTGGTGTTTCTGCTTCTTCAAATTTTATTAAAGGATAATCTTCTTTATTTAAACAATTTAAATAATATTTACTTTTATCTGTATAAATTAAAATTTTATTATCTTCAACTAACTCAATATTAATTATTTCTTCTGGTAATTTTCTAATAATATCTAAAATATTATTACTTTGAATAATAACTATTCCTTCTTGTTCAAAATTATTAATTTCTTTTTTAGGTATTAATGTTTGAACTATTAATTCAGAATTACTTGCTGTTAATTCTAATCCTTTCTTTGTTAATTCAAATTTTATTCCATTTAATACAGGAATAATATTTTTTGGTGATATTGCTTTTGTTACATAATGTAAATTTTCAAATAAAATATTTTTATTAATAGAAAATTTCATAACATACCTTCTTTCTTTTAATTTTTAATATTATTGTTTATTATAACGTTTAAATTGTTAATAAGTTTTTTAAACGTTGATTTCATCTATATTTATTATAACTTAAATTGTTAATTTATTGTTAATTAAAATGTTATTAACTAATTTTAGATTTAATTTCATTAATCATTTTATTTAATTCAGGATTATTTTTTAAATCCTCTGTTATTTTATTATGTGAATGAATAACTGTTGAATGACTTTTTCCACCAAATTCTATTCCAATTTTAGTAGTTGTTTCATCAGTGAGCATTCTGGATAAAT
The DNA here is from genome assembly GCA_964345145.1 of uncultured Muribaculaceae bacterium. GTDB lineage: Bacteria > Bacillota_I > Bacilli_A > RF39 > UBA660 > JAAZHN01. The sequence continues at coordinate 1,970 of CAYFQA010000004.1, forward strand.
ATATAGCTATTTGTCTAGGATAATTAATTTCCGCATTTCTTTTTTTACCTTTAATATCTTCAACTGTTATTCCATAATAATCTGCGACAGCTTTTTGTATTTTACTTATATTAGATTTTAAATAATGATTTTTTTTCATAAAATCTTGTAAAGCTTCAATTGCAAAATCTAAATTAATATCTTTTTGATTCATCATTGCTGAATATGCTATTAATCTGGTTATTGAACCTTCTAAATGTCGAACATCATTTTCACTATTATTTGCAATATATTCAATAACTTCATCTTCTATATATTTAGCTATATCATAAACTTTAATTTTATCTTTAATAATTTTAATTTTTAAAGCAAATTCTGGAGGAAATATATTAACAGTTAGTCCCCAACTAAATCTTGTTTTCAAACGATCTTCTAAAAATTTCAAATCATCAGGTGAACGATCAGAACTTATAATAATTTGTTTATTAGAATTTTTTAAATATTCAAATGTATGAAAAAATTCTTGTCTAGTCTTCTCTGCTCCGCTAAAAAATTGAATATCATCAATAATTAATACATCAATATTTCGGTATTTATTTTTAAAAGCATTCATGTATTCTAAATTATTATTTATTTGTTTAGGATCAATTATATTCATATCAACAAATTCTTCTCTAAATTGATCACTTGTTACGTATAAAACTTTTAAATGAGTATTTTTAACAATATAATTACCAATGGCATGCATTAAATGAGTTTTCCCTAAGCCACTTTTACCATGTATAAATAAAGGATTATATAAATTACCTGGATTTTGAGCAACAGTTAAAGCTGATGAATAGGCAAATTTATTAGATTCACCAATCATAAAATTTTCAAATAAATAATTAGGATTTAAATTTGAATTAATATTATCAGCATCATTATTTGTAATAATATTTTTTTCTTCTTCAAAAAAGTTTTTTTCTTGTTCTAACTCTTCTTCACTAATAAATTCAATATTATAATTTTTACCAGTTAATTCTAAAAATATTTCTTCAACTAATTCATTATAATTTTTTTCTAAATGTTTTCTATTATAATTAATCGGTACTTCTATTTTTATTGAATCTATATCAATATCATGAAGTTTAATAGTTTTAAACCAAGTATTAAATGAAACAGGAGCAACTTCTTTTTCGATGTTGTTCATAAATTTTTGCCATAAAATATCGTTATTCATAAAACACCCCACAACTATTTTTTATAACTTCATTTTAACCTAGTTTGAACAATAATAAAAGTAATATTGATTATAAAAAACAGATATAAACAAGTTATAAACATTTAAAAAATGTTATTTGTTATAATAACCTAACATAGAAAAGTTTTCAACAATTTGAACAAAATAATTTTAAACAATTTTTTTTAAACATGTTTAAATGTCTAAAATATAAAAAATATTATTAATTGCTTAAAATTAGGTAATATAATATAATGAAAATGATTATTATGTAAGGAAAGAAAAAATGAAAAATTATGAAAAAATTAAAAAAAATGATTATTTTAATAAAATAATTGCAACTGGTAAAATAATAAAAACACCATATTTTAATATTTTTTATGTTAAAAAAGAAAAATTCACTCCAAAATTTGGTATCGCGGTTGGTAAAAAAATTGGTACAGCAGTAAAAAGAAATAAATTAAAAAGAATATACAGAAATATAATTGATATAAATAAAAATATGTTTAAAAATAATAGAGATTATATTATAATTGTAAAAGAGCCAAGTGTTAATAAAAAATTTAAAGAATTAAATAATTTATTTTTAAAATCAATAAAGGAGCAAGAAAATGAATAAAAAAGTAAAACTAATAATATTAATATTAATTATAACTTTAGTAAGTGGATGTACAAAATATATGCAAGATGATGATAAAAAAATAATTAAATATGAAAAAACAGGACAAAATATTACTTCTAATATATTATGTAAACCAACAAATCCTGAATTAATTAAGATTTATGAAAAAAATAAAGATAAAATGGAAGTAAAATTAAAAGATCTACCAAATTGTACAACATTTAAACCAAGTGATATTAAATATAAAGGAATTTGGGAAAGTGTTTTTGTTAAACCATTAGCGTGGTCTATATTAAAATTTGGAGAAATAGTAAAAAATTATGGTGTTTCTGTGATGATGATAGGTCTATTAATAAGAATAGCATTGCTACCATTATCAAAAAAGACACTAGAGCAATCTAAAAAAATGAAAGAAATGCAACCAGAAATAAATAAATTAGAAAAAAAATACAAAGATAAAACAGATACTGAATCATTAATGGCAAAAAGTCAAGAAATGCAAGTTTTATATAAAAAATACGGAATAAATCCAATGTCAGGATGTTTAACGTCTTTGTTACAATTACCTTTCTTTTTTGCTTTTTTAGAAGCTGTAAATCGTGTTCCAGCAATATTTGAAGAAAAATTATTTACATTACAATTAGGAACAACTCCTTTAGTAGGAATTAAAAATGGTAATTATTTATATGTTCTTTTAATAATATTGATAATAATTTCAACATATTTTTCTTTAAGAGATAGTTTAAAATCAGCATCTACTGGCCAAAATGAACAAGAGAAACAAACAAAATATATGGTTATATTTATGTTAGTGTTTATGACTTTTGCATCATTTAGTTTACCTACCGCGATTGCTTTATATTGGATAGTAACAAGTGCATTTGGGGCAATACAAAGTACACTACTAAAACAAAAGGAGGACCAAAAATGAACATAGAAATATTTGAAGGAAAAACATTAGAAGAAACATTAGAAAAAGCATTAGAAGAATTAGAATTAACAGAAGAAGAAATTATCTATAAAAAAGAAGAGATAAAAGGTGGTTTATTTAAATCTGATGGAATAAAAATAGAAGTAGTTAAATTAACTGAAATAAACGATTTTATTAAAGAAACATTAATAAGTATTCTTAATCAAATGGATATTCAAACAACTTTTGAGTCAAAAATAAGAGATAGAAAAATAAATATAACAATGTATTCAGATCGAAATTCAATTTTAATTGGTAAAAACGGAAAAACATTAGAAGCTTTACAAATAATAGTTAAACAAATAGTTTATAATAAAATAGGTATGTATCCATTCTTTTCATTAGATGTGGAAAATTATAAAGAAAAACAAGAAAATTATTTAGAACATTTAGCAAAAAGAACAGCAAGAGAAGTTGCAAAAACTAAAGTTGATGCATCTTTAGAAAATATGAATTCATATGAAAGAAGAATAGTACATAATTGTCTTACAAATTTTAAAAACGTTTATACTATAAGTGAAGGTGAAGAACCAAATCGATACGTAGTTATAAAATATAAAGAAACAGAAGAAAATATAGAGGAAGATGAATAAACTTCCTTTTTTCATGGTATAATTGTGGACGAGGTGAATTATATGGAAGAAACCATATGTGCTATATCAACTGCACAAGGAATTGGAGCAATATCAATTATTAAAATAAGTGGATCAAAATCAATTGAAATTGTTGATTCGGTTTTTTCTAATGATTTAAAAACAGCTGAAACACATACAATAAATTATGGTTTTATAAAAGATGGAGAAGAAAAAATAGATGAAGTATTAGTTACGGTTATGAAAGCACCAAAAACATTTACTAAAGAGGATATAGTTGAAATAAATTGTCATGGTGGAATCGCTGTTACAAATAAAATATTACAATTATTACTTAATAGAGGTTGTCGTTTGGCTGAACCTGGTGAATTTACAAAAAGAGCTTATTTAAATGGAAGAATAGACCTAATAGAAGCAGAAGCAATAAGTGATTTAATATTTGCTCAAACAGAAAGAGCTAGTAATCTAGCTATAAATCAAATCGATGGTAAATTATCAAATAAGATTAAAAATATAAGACAAGAAATATTAGAAATACAGGCAAATATAGAAGTAAATATTGATTACCCAGAATATGAAGATATTGAAGAAATAACAAATGAAATAATTAAACCTAAAATAGAAACAATAAAAGAAGAAATAGAAGAAATGATAATAAATTCTGAAAACGGAAAAATTATTAGAAATGGAATAGATGTAGCTATTATAGGAAAACCAAATGTTGGAAAGAGCAGTATTTTAAATAATTTGTTAAATGAAAATAAAGCAATTGTTACTGAAATAGCTGGAACAACAAGAGATATTGTTGAAGGGTCTATAATATTAAACGGTATATTAATTAATTTTATTGATACAGCAGGAATTAGAGAAACAGAAGATGAAGTAGAAAAAATAGGTGTTCAAAAAAGTGTTGAAATTTTAAAGAAAAGTGATTTAGTAATATTTGTTTTAGATAACAATACAGTTTTATCAACAGATGATTTAGAAATATTAGAAATATTAAAAAATAAAAATTTCTTTATATTTATTAATAAATCAGATTTAGAAAATAAAGTAAAAAAAGAATATTTAGAAGATTATGATGTTGTTATAGGAAATACAATTTCAGAAGAAGGTTTAGAACCATTAAAAGAAAAAATAATTGAAATATTTAATATTGAAAAAATACCAAGTAAAGATTTAACATATTTATCTAATGCTCGTCAAATATCATTGATTAAAGAAGCAAAAAAGAGTATATTAACTGCTGAAAAATCATTAAATGAAGAAATGCCTATTGATATAGTTGGAATTGATTTAAAAAGAACATGGGATATTTTAGGTGAAATAATAGGTGATTCATATAAAGAAGAATTATTAGATCAATTATTTAGTCAATTTTGTCTAGGAAAATAGAAGGTAAGTTATGAAATATGATGTAATTGTAGTAGGTGCAGGTCATGCTGGCTGTGAAGCAGCTTATGTATGTAGTAAATTAGGTTATAAAACAGCTTTGTTAACTAGTAATATTAATAATATTGCTGATTTAGCATGTAATCCTTCTATTGGTGGTACTGCTAAAGGGATAGTAGTAAGAGAAATAGACGCGCTTGGTGGAATAATGGGAAAAATAGCAGATAAAAGTCATATTCAAATAAAAATGCTAAATTCAGGAAAAGGACCAGCTGTTCAATCATTAAGATCACAAGCAGATAAAGTTACATATACTAAAGAAATGTTAAATTTTTTAAAAAATGTTGAAAATTTAACATTGTTAGAAATGATGATAGAAGATTTAATAGTTGAAAATAAAAAAATAATAGGGGTAATAAATTCTAAAAACGAAAAATTTTTTTGTAAAATACTAATATTAACAACTGGAACATATTTAAAAAGTACAATTTTGATAGGTGATGAACAAAAAAAAGAAGGTCCTCATGGTGAAAAAAGATCAAACCATTTAAGTGATAGATTAAAACAAATTGGTTTTACAATTCAAAGATTAAAAACAGGAACTCCACCAAGAATAGATCGTTCAACAATTGATTTTAGTAAATTAAAAGAAGAAAAAGGAGATCCTTATCATTTATATTTTAGTTTTGATGATAATAAACCATATGATTTAGAAAAACAACAAAGTTGTTATTTGTTGTATACAAACGATAAAACTCACGAAATAATTAATAAAAATTTAAGTAAATCAAGTATGTATGGTGGTTTTGTAACAGGAATTGGTCCTAGATATTGTCCATCTGTTGAAGATAAAATAGTAAGATTTAAAGATAAAGAAAGACATCAACTTTTTTTAGAACCAGAAAGTATTTATTACGATGAAATGTATTTACAAGGTTTATCTACTAGTATGCCGAGAGATGTTCAAGAACAAATGGTTCATAGTTTGACAGGTTTAGAAAACGCAAAAATAGTTAAATATGCTTATGCAATTGAATATGATGCAATAGATCCTCTACAAGTAAAACCAAGTTTAGAAACTAAAGTAATAGAAAATTTATTTACCGCAGGTCAAATAAATGGTACAAGTGGTTATGAAGAAGCGGCATGTCAAGGTTTACTAGCAGGTTTAAATGCTGTTGCAAAACTGAAAAAAGAGGAACCACTAATATTAAAAAGAAATGAAGCTTATATTGGTGTTCTAATAGATGATTTAGTTACAAAGGGAACACATGAACCATATCGTTTATTAACATCAAGAGCTGAATTTAGATTGATTCTAAGACACGATAATGCTCATTTAAGATTAAGAAAATACGGTTATGAAAAAGGTTTAATAACTGAAGAACAATATAAAAAATTATTAAAAAAAGAAAAAGAAATAAAAGAATTAATAAATTTATTAAAAACCACTAAATTAAAAACATTTATTAAAGAAGATATTGAAATAAAAGGTCATACACTATATGAATTAATAAAAAGACCAAAAATATCAATTTTTGATTTAGTCTCTCAAGTTTCTGAAATAGAAATTTATGAAGAAGAAGTTTTAAAACAAGCTGAAATAATGATTAAATACGAAGGATATATAAATAAAACAATAAAAGAAGCAGAAAAATTATTAAAATTAGAATCAAAACAAATTCCAAAAGATATAGATTATGACAAAGTAAAAAATCTTGCTTCAGAAGCAAAACAAAAATTAAAATTAGTTAGACCTGAAACGATTGGTCAAGCAACAAGAATAAGTGGAGTTAACCCAGTTGATATATCAGTTTTAACAGTTTATTTAAAAAAGGAGTATAACCAATGAAAGAACAAGATTTTATTTATGAAGTAAAAAAATTAGGTATACAAATTGATGAAAATAAACAAAAACTATTAAAAGAATATTATAATTTTTTAATAGAATATAATGAGAAAATAAATTTAACAACAATTACAGACTATGAAAATATTTTATTAAAACATTTTTATGATTCATTAACTCCAGTTAAAGTAATTGATTTTAAAAAAATAAATACAATTATTGATATAGGTACAGGAGCAGGTTTTCCAGGTATAGTTTTAAAAATATTTTTTCCACATTTAGAATTAACTTTATTAGATTCAAACAATAAAAAAATAGAATTTTTAAAAAAATTAGTTCAAAAATTAAATTTACAAAAAGTTAATTATATTCATGGTCGTGCTGAAGAATTAAAAAGTAAAGAATTTTATGATGTTGTAATAGCAAGAGCAGTAAAAAATTTAGATATTTTATTAGAAATATGTTTACCATTAGTTAAAATTAATGGTTCTTTTATTGCTATGAAAGGTAAATTAACTGAAGAATTAGAAGATAATTTACAAGTAATTGATTTTCTTGGTGGTAAATTAATTGAAGTAAATAATTTTGAATTACCAATAGAAAAATCAGATCGAACAATAATCAGAATAGATAAAAATAAGAAGACTCCTTCTACATATCCACGTCTATATTCTCAAATATTAAAAAAGCCATTGAAAAAAACCCTTAAATAAAGTATTATTATTAATAGAATAATAAAAGGGGATAGAAAATGAATATCGAACCACAAGTAATGGAAATATATGTAAGTGATATTATTCCTAATCGTTTTCAACCACGACTTTCTTTTAATGAGCAAAAATTAAATGAATTAGCTCAATCAATAAGAAAACATGGAATTATCCAACCATTAGTTTTAAGAAAAACGGGAGATAAATATGAAATCATCGCGGGTGAAAGAAGATATAAGGCAGCTGTTTCAATTGGTTTAAATAAAGTTCCAGCAATTATAACAGATTTAGATGATAATCAAAGTGCAGAAATTGCTTTGGTAGAAAATCTACAAAGAAAAGATTTAACTTCTATTGAAGAAGCAAGATCATATAAAAAATTACTTGATAGAGGTTATTTAACTCAAGAACAATTAGCTGAAAAAATGGGAATTTCTCAATCTACAATCGCAAATAAAATTAGACTTCTTAATTTAAGTGAAGAAGCACAAGATGCGTTATTATATGAAAAAATATCTGAAAGACATGCAAGAAGCTTACTTGCAGTTACAAATAAAGAAGAACAAATATATTTATTAAATAAAATTCAAGCAGAAAGATTAACAGTAAGACAATTAGATCGTGAAATAGAAAAATTAAAAGGCGGAAAGGCAGATGATTTAAAAAAAATAGAAAAAATAGAACAAACAGAAATATTTGAATTACCAAAAACATTTATTGATGCAC
>CAYFQA010000004.1:10042-19973 GCA_964345145.1 uncultured Muribaculaceae bacterium
CTCCAACTTTTGAAGTAGAAAAACCAGCAGTAGAAGTTATAGAAGAGGTATTACCACAAGAACCAATACAGCAAGAAATAAATAATAATATGAATAATATAGATGATTTATTAAATAATAAAGAACCAGAACCGGTGAATTTCTTTAGTCAACCAAATCAACAACCAGAGGTAACTACTCAAGCAGAAACTTCAAATGTATTTAACTTTCCTAGTTTTGAAGAATTGTCAGTAATACCAGAAGGTGGTAATAATGAACAACAATTAAATGAAGAAAATCCACAACCACAGATTGTTACTGAAACACCACAATTAGATTCAGTTCCAGAGAATGCTCAAACAATTCAAAGTTTTGATCAAGGTGAAAAATTTAACATCGATAATATGTTTTCAAGTGTTGCAAATTCAAAACCAGTGACAGAAGCAAAACCAGTAATGGAAGGACTAGCTCAAGAAATAGAAAAATCTGCTAATGTTGCTTTAACAAATATTCAGGCTGCAATAAATGATTTGAAAACTGGTGTAGAAAATCCACAACCGCAATTTGTAACTGAAGAACCAAAACCAGAACCAATTCAAGAAGTAGAATTAAAAATAGATAAATCTAATTTTAGAACTGTTGAAGCAGCTTTCGAAAATTTAAAACAAGAAATTATCGCAGCAGGATTAAAAATAGACATGGATACATATAATTTTGAACAATATTATCAATTAATTATAAAAATATATAAATAAAGAAATTAAACATTTCTTTTTTTTTGGATATAACATATAATACAATTGATAATTAAATTAATGTGATATATAATGTGATTTAAGTTTGGAGGAAAAAAATGATAAATATTATAAAAAAATCTATCGAAAAAAGCATAGAAAAATTAGATTTAAAATTAAATGAAGAAATTAATATTGAAATTCCTAAAAGTAAAGATAATGGGGATTATTCAACGAATATATGTTTAAAAATAGCTAAAAAAAATGGTTATAATCCTTTAGAATTAGCAAAAATGATAGAAAAAGAAATTAATTTTCCAGAACTTTTAAAAATAGAAATAAAAAATCCAGGTTTTATTAATTTTTTTGTAAAAAAAGACTATTTAATTGAAAATATAAACAATATTATAGAAAAAGATTTAGATTATGGAAAAAATAATATTGGAAAAGGAAAAAAAATAAATTATGAATATGTAAGTGCTAATCCAACAGGTATTTTACATACAGGAAATGCTAGAGGTGGTGCTTATGGTGACAATATGGCGCGAATTTTAAATTTTTCCGGTTATGATGTTACTAGGGAGTATTATGTTAATGATGCAGGCAACCAAATAAAAAACTTAGGCTTATCATTAAAGGCAAGGTATCATGAAAAATGTGGTAAAGAAAGCACATTACCCGAAGATGGTTATTATGGTTCAGAGATAGTTGATTTAGCTCAAAAATTATATGAAGAACATAATCATAAATTAATAGAAGAAAATGATGAGTTTTTTTCTCAATATGCTGTTGAAAAACTAATTAATCAAATAATTGAAGATTTAAAATTATATCGTGTTGAATATGATGTTTTAACAAGTGAAAAAGATATATATAAGAAATATGATTTAAAAAAAATATTAGAAACATTAAAAGAAAAAGGTTATACATATGAAAAAGACGGTGCGACATGGTTAAAAACATCTGAATTATTAGATAATAAAGATAACGTTTTAATAAAAAGTGATGGTAATTATACATATGTATTACCAGATATTGCTTATCACCTTGATAAAATCAATAGAGGTTATGAAAAAATGGTTAATATTCTTGGAACTGACCATCATGGTTATGTTAATAGAATCAAATCAGGAATAATGGCTATGGGTTATAATCCAGAAATATTAGATATTAAATTATTACAACTAGTTAGATTAGTTCAAAATGGTCAAGAAATTAAAATGAGTAAAAGAACCGGAAAAAATATTTCTTTAAGAGAATTAGTTGAAGAAATAGGAGTAAATGCTGCTAGATATTATTTTGCATCAAGAAGTTTAGATACTCAAATGGATATAGATTTGGATTTAGCAATTAAAAATTCAAATGAAAATCCAGTATATTATGTTTCTTATGCTTATGCTCGTATTTGTACAATATTAGAAAATTATAAAAATATACCAAAGATTGAAAAATATAATAATTTAGATATAAACAAAATAACTCCAATACTAGAACAAATATACAATTTTCCAGATATTGTTATTGATGCTGCAACAAAAGAAATACCACATTTGTTAACAAATTATGTATATAGTCTTGCAACTTCATTTCATAGCTTGTATAATGAATATCGATTTATTAGTGATAATGAACAAATTACTAATGAAAATATAAATTTATTATTAGCTATTAAAATAACAATGAGAAATGCTCTAGGGTTGATTGGAATAATTCCCCCAGAGAAAATGTAGGAGGTATTATAATGAAAACAAAATTAACTGAAGAAGAAAAAGAATTAATGTCTTATGATGACATAGCTCATGTAATTTTAAAAGAAAAAGGTCATAAAATGAAAATAATTGACTTATTTAAAATTGTTGCAGAAGAATTACAATTAACAGAAGCAGAATATGAAAATCAAATTGCAGACTTTTTTGAACTATTATCAACAGATAAAAGATTTATTATGTTAGAAAATGGTTTTTGGGATTTAAGAGTTAATCATAGCCATAAGATAAAAATAGAAGATGATGAAGAAGATTTTATTGAAGATATAGATATAGAAGATGATGAAGAAGAACAATCTGAAGACGATGAAGATATGGATTCAGATGTTGATCCAGAAGACGATGATGTTGAAGATGATTTAGAAGGTTTAGCAGTAATTACTGAAGATGATGAAGATGATATGATGTAGCTTTTCTTAAAAATAAAATTAAGAGAAAGGAACACATATATGGAAGAAAGATTAGAAGTAATAAATGCTAGGTATGATGAATTAAGTTCTGAATTAAATAATCCAGAAATATTAAGTAATATTGAACAAATAAAGAAAATATCTAAAGAACATAGTGATTTAGAAGAAACTGTTAGTAAATATAAAATTTATAAAAAAAATAAACAAGACATAAAAGAATTAGAGGAAATGTTAAATAATCCAGATTTTTATGATGAAGCTAAATCTGAATTAGAAAGATTAACAAATGAACAAGAAATATTAACTAAAGAATTAGAAATGTTATTATTATCTAAAGATGAAAATGATGGTAAAGACGTAATCATGGAAATAAGAGTAGCAGCAGGTGGTGATGAAGCTAATATATTTGCTGGTGACTTATTTAGAATGTATACAAGATACTTTGAAAAACAAGGTTGGAAAGTAGAAATTATTAATGAAGTCTATGGTTCAAGCGGAGGTTATGCTCAAGTTGAATTTACTGTTAAAGGTAGTAATGTTTATTCAAAATTAAAGTATGAAAGTGGTTCTCATCGTGTCCAAAGAATTCCAGCAACAGAAACACAAGGAAGAGTTCACACATCAACGGCAACAGTTTTAGTAATGCATGAAGTAGATGATATAGAAATTGAAATAAATCCAAATGATTTAAAAATAGATACATTTCATAGTGGTGGAGCAGGTGGGCAATCTGTTAATACAACAAATTCAGCTATTAGAATAACTCATTTACCAACAAATATAGTAGTTCAATGTCAAAATGAACGTAGTCAATTAAAAAATAAAGACAAAGCAATGCAAATACTTAAAGCTAGGTTGTATGATGAACAAGTTAGAGAACAAGAAAATATGGTTGGAGCAGATCGAAAAAGCAAAATTGGTACAGGTGATCGTTCAGAGAAAATTAGAACATATAATTATCCTCAAAATAGAGTAACTGATCATAGAATCAATCAAAGTTGGATGGAACTTGATCAAATTATGGATGGGGATATTGAAAATATAATTGAAACTTTAATAACAGAAAATCAAAAATTAATGTTAGAGGATAAATAATATGCAAAAACCAGAGTCAATCACTAAAAATGATTGGTTTTTGTTATGTAATAAATATCCAAATAAATTAAATAAGATTGTGAAAAAGATTAATAAAGGATATCCGATACAGTATTTAATTGGCTATGTTGATTTTTATGATTGTAAAATATTAGTTGATAAAAGAGTTTTGATTCCAAGATTTGAAACAGAATTATTAGTTGAGATTGCAATTAATAAAATTAGAGAAAAATATAATGATAAAAAAATTAATATTATTGATATGGGTACTGGATCTGGTTGTATTGCTATAAAGTTAGCAAAAGAGTTTCCTGAAAGTAATGTTATAGCAATTGATAAATCTAACAAATCATTAAAATTAGCAAAAGAAAATGCTAAAATTAATAAAGTGAATATTAATTTTAAAAGAAAAAAATTTAAATCTATAATTAAAGAAAAATACGATGTAATAATTAGTAATCCACCATATATTGGGTTAAAAGATGAGATTGATAAAAATGTTTTAAAATATGAACCTAAAAAAGCACTATATGCAATAAAAGAAGGCATGTATTTTTATGAACAGATACTAGAACAAGCAAAACAAATATTAAATAAATCATATTTAATATTTTTAGAAATTGGTTATAATCAAGAAAAAAAACTAACTAAAATAATTAAGGAAAAATTACCAAAGTCTAAATATACTTTTTTAAAAGATTTTAATAATAAAACAAGATTTTGTGTTATAGAAAATAATGTAAATAAAACTGTGTAATAATTGACAATCTAATCTTGACATTATATATTTTATATAGGAGATAGTTATGAAGAGAATGAAAAATGTTATAGATAAAGCAAAAGAAAATAAATATGCTATTCCTCAGTTTAATATTAATAATTTAGAATGGGCTAAATATATCCTTGAAGTATGTCAAGAAGAAAACAGTCCTGTCTTTTTAGGTGTTAGTTCAGGAGCAGCAAAATATATGGGTGGTTATAATGTTGTAAGAAAAATGGTTGATGGTTTAATAGAAGATTTAAAAATAACAGTTCCTGTAATTTTACATCTTGATCATGGTACATCTGTTGAAGAATGTAAAAAGGCAATTGATGCTGATTTTGATTCAATAATGATAGATGCTTCTAAATATGATTTAGAAACAAATATAAAGATGACTAACGAAGTTATTCAAATAGCTGATAATAGATTAATTGAAGCAGAAATAGGTACAATTGGAGGAACAGAAGATAATGTTACTGCAAATATAAATACAACTAATGTTGAAGAAGCAATAGAATTTTGTAATGGAGCTAAGATAGATTTGTTTGCTCCAGCTCTTGGAAGTGTTCATGGATTATATAAAGGGGAACCAAATATTCAATTTGAAAAAATGGAACAAATATCTAAAGCGGTAAATTTACCTTTAGTTTTACATGGTGGAACAGGTTTGAGTGATGAAATAATTAAAAAAAGTATTAGTTTAGGTGTATGTAAAATTAATATTAATACTGAATTTCAAATAGCGTGGACAAATGCAGTTCGTGAATATTTAAAAAATAATTTAGAACAATATGATCCAAGAAAAGTAATTTCAGCTGGTGAAAATGCAATGAAGGAAGTTGCCAAAGCTAAAATTAATCTTTTAGGATCTAAAAATAAAGGATAGGGAAAAAATGAAAAAAATTATTATCGAGGGTGAAAAATCCCTTACAGGAAAAATTAAAATAAGTGGTTCAAAAAATAGTGCTGTTGCTTTATTACCAGCAGCAATATTATCTGATGATTTTTCAACAATATATAATGTACCAGATATTTCTGATACACATAATATTATAAAAATATTAGAAACATTAGGTTGTGAAATTAAATTTACTAATGATACAGTAGTAGTTAATTCAAAAAATATTAAAAACAGATTAATTGATGAAGAATATGCTAGTAAATTGAGAGCTTCATATTATTTTATGGGAAGTTTACTTTCGAAATTTAAAAAAGTTGAAATGTATTTTCCTGGAGGCTGTAAAATTGGTTCAAGACCAATTGATATTCATATTAAAGGTTTTGAAAAATTAGGAGCAAAAGTTACCTGTGAAGGTAATAGATATTTAATTGAAGCAGAAGAATTAAAAGGAGCAAATATATATTTAGATTTTGCAAGTGTTGGAGCAACAATTAATTTAATGATGGCAGCTACTAAAGCTAAAGGGAGAACAGTAATCGAAAATGCAGCTAAAGAACCAGAAATAGTTAATATAGCTTCTTTCTTAAATAATATGGGAGCAAAAATAACTGGAGCAGGAACAAGTACTATTAAAATTGATGGTGTTGAGACATTATCAAATGGAATTGTTGAAAATATACCAGATCGTATTGAAACTGGAACATATATTATAATTGGAGCTTTAACAGGTGAAAATTTAATTATAGAAGGTTTTATTAAAGAACATTTAGATGCTTTATTATCAAAATTAAAAGAAATGGGTATAGACTACAATGTAAGTGGTAATTCAATAACAATATCAAAAAGCGAAAAACTAAAACCAGTAAATATCAAATCCTTGGTTTTCCCAGGATTTCCAACAGATTTAGGTCAACCTGTTACAGTTTTATTAACACAATGTGAAGGACTTTCTTTATTTGAAGAAACAATTTTTGAAAATAGACAAGGTCATGTATCACATTTAAATAATATGGGAGCAAAAATAACTCCTCAAGGTCAAAATTTAGTTATTAAAGGTAAAACAACATTAAAAGGAACAGATGTTACTTCAACTGATTTGAGAGCAGGAGCTTCATTAGTCGCAGCGGCTTTAATTGCTGAAGGTGAAACAGTAATTCATGAAGTGGAACATATTCTTCGAGGATATGAAAATATTGTTGAAAAACTTTCTCATGTTGGAGCTAATATTAAAATAATTGAAGAATAAAGATATTGCTTTATTAATAACTTGTGTTATAATTTACAAGAAACGAAATTACTATGACTAATAAACTTGTCATGGCGGAAGGAGCATTATAAGATGAAAGCTAATATACATCCTGAACAAAAAGATTGTAAAGTAGTATGTGCTTGTGGAGCAGAGTTTACTACAAAATCAACAAAAGATAATTTACATATTGAAGTATGTAATGAATGTCATCCATTCTATACAGGTACTCAAAGTAAAACAAAGAAAACAGGAAAAGTAGAAAAATTCAATAAAAAATGGAATATTGATAAATAAGACTGCTGTTGCAGTTTTTTTATATCTAAATTATAATAAATACAGGTGATATAATGAAATTAGGAATAGCAAGTGATCATAATGGTTTTAATAAAAAAGCAATAGTTATTGAAAATTTAAAATCAAAATATTCTATAATAGATTATGGTAATTTAGAATATGATAAACTTGATGATTATCCAAATTATGCTATTAAATTAGGTGAAGCTGTTAGAGATAAAGAAATTGATTTTGGAATTGTTTTTTGTGGTACTGGAATAGGTGTTTCAATCGCAGCTAATAAAGTAAAACATGTAAGAGCGGCTAAAGTAGATAATGAACATGATGCTAAAATGTCTAGAATTGATAACAATGCAAATATAATTACTTTAAACCATAATAAAGATATAGATGAAATAATTAATTTAATAGAAATATTTATTAATACATCCTTTTCTGATGCAGAAAGACATCATAGAAGAGTTGGTATAATAATGGATTATGAGGATAAAAATGATTAAAGCTTTTTTATATGTAATAACTATATTATTAAGTTTATTTGCTTTTAATGGTATAAATTTTGATAAATTTATTAAAAAAAATCATATTTGGGAAGCAAGGTTTCTTATAATTATATTAAGCATAATAAGTGGTTATTTATTAACAAATTTTATTGTTGATTTTATTTTAGTAAGTCAAATAATTAAATAAACAAGTAATTTAAAATAAAAGTTTTATATGATAAAATAATATTAGGAGGAGTCTATATGAAAATAAACATTAGAGGACAAAAATTAGAGATTACAGAAGGGATTAGAGATCACGTTGAAGGAAAATTATCAAAATTAGAAAAATATTTTGATAAGCCTGATGAAGTTGAAATAAATGTATTGGCAAAAATTAAAGGTATCGAACAGATTATAGAAGTAACTATACCTGGTAGGTTTATGTTAAGAGCAGAAGAAAGCCATGCAGATTTATATGCAGCAGTTGATCTTGTTATTGATAAATTAGAAACACAAATAAAGAAAAACAAATCTCGTTTAAGAGATAAACATCGTAGTGAAGTAGCTCAATTCAATTTTGAATCATTTGAAGAAAAAGAAGAAAAAGAAGAAAAAGCTATAGTTAAAAGAAAAGAAATAGAATTAAAGCCAATGAGTGAAGAAGAAGCTATTTTACAGATGGAATTATTAAATCATGATTTCTTCTTATTTAGAAATATTAATGGAGATTGTTTCTCAGTTATATATAAAAGAAAAGATGGAAATTATGGTATTATAGATACTAATTAAGAGTGTAAAAACTCTTTTTTTATGATAGAATATCTAATGTGGAGTTGATACAAATGAATTTTTTAAAAAAATTATTAAATACAGAATATAAAGAATTAAGTAAGTTTCAAAAACTAGCTGATAAAATAGAAGATTTAGAAGAAGAATATAAAGCTATGTCTGATGAAGAATTAAAATCTAAGACAGATGAATTTAAAGAAAGACTAGCTAACGGAGAAACATTAGATGATATTTTAGTTGAAGCTTTTGCAACAGTTAGAGAAGTAGGAGATCGAGTAATAGGCGAAAGAGCTTTCTATCGTCAATTACTAGGTGCTATTGCTATTCATAAAGGTAATATAGCAGAGTTAAAAACAGGTGAGGGTAAAACCTTAGTAACAACATTTCCGGCTTATTTGAACGCTTTAGAAGGTAAGGGTGTACATGTTGTAACAGTTAACGAATACTTATCATCAAGAAATGCTGAATGGATGGGTGGTATTTATAATTTTCTTGGATTAACAGTAGGAGTTAATCTTCGAGAATTAAGTCCTCAAGAAAAACAAGAAGTATACAATGCTGATATAACGTATTCAACAAATAATGAAATAGGATTTGACTATTTAAGAGATAATATGGTTGCAAGAAAAGAAGATCGTGTTCAAAGACCATTAAATTTTTGTATTATTGATGAGGCAGATTCAATATTAATTGATGAAGCAAGAACACCACTTATTATTTCTGGTGGTAAATTTGAAGCAAAAAACTTATATATTGATGCTAATAAAGCTGTTCAAAAATTTGTTGAAGACAAAGAATATACTTTAGATCCGAAAACAAAAAGTGTTTCTTTAACTGAAGAAGGTAGCTTTAAAGTTGAAAAGTTTTTTGGTTTAGAAAATCTATATGATATTAAAAACTCAGCAATAGTCCATCATATTAGTCAAGCTTTAAAAGCAAATTATGGAATGAAAAATGATGTTGATTACGTTGTTAATGAAAATGGAGAAGTTATAATAGTTGATCAATTTACTGGTCGTTTAATGCCAGGAAGACAATTTAGTGAAGGTCTTCATCAAGCTATAGAAGCAAAAGAAGGGGTTGAAATTAATGAAGAAACTCAAACTCTTGCTACTATAACATTTCAAAATTTATTCCGTATGTATAATAAATTAGCTGGAATGACAGGTACAGCTAAAACAGAAGAAGAAGAATTTAGAAATATATATAATATGTATGTAATTCAAATACCTACTAATAAACCAGTTATAAGAGAAGATTTAGCAGATTTAGTTTATGCTACTGAAAAAGGAAAATATGAAGCTATTATTCGTTGTATAAAAGAAGTTCATGCTAAAGGACAACCAATATTAGTTGGTACTATATCGGTTGAATCGAATGAAAGATTAAGTCAATTATTAACAAAACATAAAATACCACATGAAGTTTTAAATGCTAAAAATCATGCTCGTGAAGCAGAAATAATA
>CAYFQA010000004.1:19983-20994 GCA_964345145.1 uncultured Muribaculaceae bacterium
AAATATCTGAACTTTTAAGCAAAATTCTTACTCGAAAAGGAATAAAACATAATGTTTTAAATGCTAAACTTCATAAACGCGAGGCTGATATAGTTGCAGAAGCTGGTTATTCTTCAAATGTTACTATTGCAACAAATATGGCTGGTCGTGGAACTGATATTAAAATAACTGATGAAGTAAGAAATCTAGGTGGCTTATTTGTATTTGGAACAGAAAGACATGAATCAAGAAGAATAGATAACCAATTACGTGGGCGTGCTGGTCGTCAAGGAGATCCAGGTTCAAGTCAATTCTTTGTTTCGTTTGAAGATGACTTAATGAAAAGATTTGGAACAGAAAGAGTTAAAGAAATGTTAAAAGGACTAGGTATTGCTGAAGATGAAGCAATTAGATCTAGTATGTTTACTAAAACAATTGAAAGTGCTCAAAAGAAAGTAGAAGGAAATAACTTTGACTATCGTAAAAGTGTTCTTGAATATGATGATGTTATGAGCGAACAAAGAAGAAAAATTTATGCGAGAAGAAACGAAATATTAGATGAAGATTCAATCCATGAAAGAATAATAGAAAATATTAAAAACACTGTTGATAAATTAGTAATAGATCATATTGAACCAGAAGGATATTTAACAGAAGATGATTTAAAAGAAATAGTTGAATATATAAATACTAACTTTTCCACCAATAAACTTCTTAAAGTAAAAGAAATAGAAGATAAAAAAGAAGAAGAAGTAATTGAAATAATATCAGAAAAAATAATAAAAGAATATGAAGAAAAAATGTCCATACTTCCAGAAGAAGCTAAAAATGAATTTGAAAAAGCAATATCTTTAAGAGTAATTGATAGTGCATGGGTAGAACATTTAAATGTTATGGAATATTTAAGAGAAGGTATTGGTTTAAGAGGATATGCTCAAAATAGTCCTATTCAAGCTTATGCTTTAGAAGGATTTGAAATATTTGAAGATATGCTAGATAGTATAGATAATAGTCTTACTACATTCTTATTAA
>CAYFQA010000005.1:0-6626 GCA_964345145.1 uncultured Muribaculaceae bacterium
ATTCAGTAAAAGTTACAAGTGATTACTTATATGTTAATTTTTCTAACGAAGAAGCTCATAGTGCATTTCTTGATAAACTAACAAAAAGCAGTATTTATGATTTTGGAGTTACTATAAATAATAATGATCGAATACTTACTCTATCTTCTTGTTTAAATTCTGGCGCTAAAAGATTGGTTGTTCATGCTAAATTAACAAGAATTATAGAAAATAAATAAAAACAGATTAATCATCTGTTTTTAATATCGATAAAAAGGCATCATTAGGTATTTCAACTTTACCAACTGTACGCATTCTCTTCTTACCTTCTTTTTGTTTTTCTAATAATTTTCTTTTTCTTGAAATATCTCCACCATAACATTTTGCTAATACAGTTTTTCTTAAAGCGCTAATTGTTTCTCTAGCAATTATTTTAGAACCGATACTAGCTTGTAATGGAATAATAAATTGTTGTTTAGGAATAATTTCTTTTAATGATTCAACTATTAATTTACCACGTTTATAAGCAAGTGTACTATGAACAATAACACTTAAAACATCTACTTTTTCACCATTAATTAATATATCCATTTTAATTAAATCACTTTCACGATAATCGGAAAGTTCATAATCAAAAGAAGCATATCCTTTTGAACATGATTTTAATTTATTAAAAAAATCATATACTATTTCATTTAATGGTAAATAATAATGAATATTAGCTCGTGTTGGATCAATATATTCAACCGTATCATATATACCTCTTTTTTCAGAGCATAATTCCATAACTGGACCAATATATTCAGTAGGTACAAATATATTAGTTCTAACAAACGGCTCTTTAATTGTTTTATATTTTGTTCTATCAGGTAATTTATTAGGACTATCAACTTCAATTATTTCTCCATTAGTAAGTTCAACCTTATAAATAACACTAGGACTTGTTGCAATTATATCTATATTATATTCTCTTTTAATTCTTTCAGTAATTATTTCCATATGTAATAAACCTAAAAAACCACATCTAAAACCAAACCCTAATGCTCCAGAACTTTCAAGTTCAAATGTTAATGAAGCATCATTTAATTTAAGTTTTTCCAAAGCTTCTTTCAAAGCATTATATTTACTTCCATCAACTGGATATAATCCAGAAAAAACCATTGGCATTACTTCTTTATAACCAGGAAGTTTTTCTTTTGCTGGATTATTGGTTAAAGTAATTGTATCTCCTACTTTAACACTACCTATTTCTTTAATAGAAGCACTAAAAAAACCAACTTCTCCACATCTTAATTCTTTTACTTTAACTTTTTTTGGATTATTGTAACCAAGTTCAACAACTTCAAAATTATTACCAGTAGACATCATTTGTATATTATCATTTAATTTTAATTTACCATCTACTATTTTAATCATTCCAACTACTCCACTGTAAGGATCAAAATAACTATCAAAAATCAAAGCTCGTAAAGGACCTTCATTATTAATTTTTGGTGGATTAATTTTTTCAATTATTTTTTCAATTAATTCTTGAACTCCTTCACCAGTTTTACCACTACAAAGTAATATATCGTCTTCATTAAAACCTAAAACTTCAATTAATTCTTTTTTTACTTTAGGAATATCAGCATTTGGTAAGTCAATTTTATTTATAACAGGAATTAATGTTAAATCAGAATTACGTGCAAGATAAAGATTAGCTAAAGTTTGAGCTTCAATTCCTTGAGCAGCATCAACAATCAATATTGCACCTTCACAAGCTTCAAGACTTCTGCTTACTTCATAAGAAAAATCAACATGTCCTGGGGTATCAATTAAATTTAACATATAATCTTCGTTTTTATATTTATAACTTAATCGAATTGCTTTTAATTTAATTGTTATACCTCTTTCACGTTCTAAATCCATATTATCCAATAGTTGACTTTTCATTTCTCTATCTTCAACAGCATTAGTTAGTTCTAAAATACGATCTGCTAAAGTACTCTTACCATGATCAATATGAGCTATTATACAAAAATTTCGAATATTTTTCTGATTCATTTTTTCACCTATATATCATTATACAAAAAAAGTTAATTTGTTACCACTATTAATATTAAATAAATATTAAGCTTAACTATAATTTTTTTGTTTCTATTGCAATTTAAATTGTTTTTTGATAAAATCAGTTTGTAATTAATGGAGGTGAAATGATGGCAAATTTAAAAAGTTCAATTAAAGACATTAAACTTAATACAAAAAGAAGAAATGAAAATGTTGTTTTTAAATCAAGAGTAAAAAATTCAATTAAAAATTTAGAAAAAGCTATTTTAACTGGAGATAAAGAATTAGCTAATAAATTATTAAAAGAAACTATTGTAAATATTGATAAAGCGTATAGCAAAGGTTTAATCAAAGAAAATACAAGAAATAGACAAAAATCAAGATTAAGTAATAAAGTAAAGGAAATGAATAAATAGCATTTCTTTTTATATGTTTTAAATTTATATGATATATTATAATTAGGTGATTAAATATGTTTAAAAGAATTTTTTTTACAATAATAATGTTAACTTTGCTTTTAATAGCGATTACTGTACATAAACCTGTTTCTATATATTTAGCTAATATGTTAGATAATCAAAATAAAGTTGTTATATCCAATAGTAATGAATATAAAAGACATTATAGTTTTCACTATATTAATCCAATCGATGATTATGTTCCTTACAGTTATCAAGATTTAATGGATATTATTTATAATGTTTTAAATAATGGTTGGGAACAATTTGTTTTTTATTGCCCAATCGAATATGTAGATTGTATTAAAGATATAAAAGATATAACTAAAGATAATGATATATTAACTCATATTAATAATTTTGTTCATCCATTTAATAATTTTTCTAAAATAAGTACAACTGTTGATTCAGGTGGTCAAATTACTTTAGATATTCAAAAATTATACACAGAAAAACAAATTGAAGCTATTAACTTCAAAGTTACTGAAATCATTAATAAATATGTAGAAGATGATATGACTTTAGAAGAAAAAATTAAAATAGTACACGACTATATTGTTTTAAATACTAAATATGATTTGGATAATAGCCCTTATTATTCAAATACTGCTTATGGTAATTTATTACAAGGCTATGGTATTTGTAGTGGTTATGCAGATTCAATGGCTATATTCTTAACCAAATTTGAAGTTCCTAACTTTAAAATCTCAAGCGAAACACACGTTTGGAACGCATTATATATTAATAATAATTGGTATCATTTAGATGCTACATGGGATGATCAAATTGACTCTAATGGAAAAGAAAACTTAATTCATAAGTTTTTCATTATCAATTCAGCTAATTTAAAAAAATATGCATCAACAGATCATGATTTTGATCTTACTGTTTATCAAGAGTTTCGATATAATTAACAACTGCTTGATAAGTATTTTCAAAATTATCTAAATCAACATCAAACCATTTTATATCCATTTGATTTTTAAACCAGGTATATTGTCTTTTAACATAATTCCTGGTATTTTTTTTAATTAATTGAATTGCTTCTTCAAAAGTAATTTTATTATCAAAATATTGATATAGCTCCTTATAACCAATCGCAGTCATTATTGCTCTTGATCTAATTCCTTGATCATATAAAGTTTTAACTTCTTCTAGCAATCCTTTTTCAATCATTATATCTACTCTTTTATCACATAGTTCATATAATTTATTTCGTTCTAAATTTAAACCAATAAATATTGTTTCATATATTAATTCATTTTTATTATTTGTTTCTAACTCTCGATTTAAATAATTAATTAAACGACGACGATTATTTATGTGAATATTTATATTTGGATCTTTTTTTAATGCTAACTCGTATATTTCTTCTGTTGTTAAATCTTCATACTCTTCTTTATTTTGGTAAGGAGTAAATTTATAATCAAATAATCCAGCTTTTAAATAAAGACCAGTTCCACCAACAATTATCTTATTTTCTTTATTATTATTTAAAATGTTTCTTAAATCTTTTTGATAGTCATAAACTGTATAATCTTCTGTAACTGAAACAAGGTCAAATAAATAATGAGGAATATATTCTTTTTCATCTTCAGTAACTTTAGCTGAACCAATATTTAATTCTTTATATACTTGAATTGCGTCACAGTTGATTACTATTCCTCGATACTTTTTAGCAAGCATAATTGACATTTTTGTTTTACCTATTCCTGTTGGACCAACAATTGCAATTAACATAATATCACCACGTGAATATAGTATTCACTAAATCTTTAAAAAAGTCAAACTTTATAAAAATAACTAATAGACCAGTTATAAGAAATGGTCCATAAGGAATTTCTCTTATTTTTTTGAACATTGTAACCATTATTGCAACAGGAAAAGCTAAAATTGATGAAAGTAAAATGTTAAACAATCCTAATTCGAAACCCAATACAAAACCAATTATGATTGAAAGTTTAACATCTCCACCACCTAATGATTCTCTTTTAAATACTTTATCTCCAAATATTTTTATTAAATAAAAAACTAAAAAGATTCCTAATGCGGATAAAGACGCTATTAAAGTTTGTTTAAATCCATATTGTAACAATTTAATTAAAAACAATGATAAACCACCACAAAACAATACTTCATCTAAAATAATATACTCTTTAAAATCTGTAATATATATTAGTACTAGCATTGAACTAATAACAATTGAATTTAAAAAATCATAATTAAATCCAAATAAGTAATAACTCATACAAAATAATAATCCGGTAAACATTTCAATTAATGGATAAATTATTGAAATCTTTTTCTTACATTTTAAACATTTCCCCTTTAAAAATATATAAGAAAAAATTGGTATTAATTCATACCATTTTAAAATATGTTTACACTTTGGACAATGTGATCTAGGACTAATAATTGATTTATTTTCTAATAATCTTAATCCAACAACATTGAAAAAAGAACCAAATACTGAGCCACTTATGAATAATAATATATATGTAAGCATTTTTTATACTCCTAACCTATTTCTCCATACAATGAGAACATTGGTACAATTACAGCAATAATTATTGTTCCAACAGTAACTGCTAAAAATACAATCATAGCTGGCTCAATAAAGCTTTTTAATGTATTAATAACTTGACGATGTTCACCTTGATAAAACTCACTTACTTTTTCCATCATTGCTGGTAACTCTCCAGTTGATTCACCAGTTACAATCATGTAATAAGCAACTTCAGGAATTGCCCAATGATCTTTAAATGATTCAGATATTTTTTCACCTTTGACAATATTACTTATTGTATGAAACATTATTTTTCGATAAATTTCATTTGTTGTAATCTGACTTAAAATATCCATACTTTCTGTAATAAAAACATTATTCCTAAGTAATGAAGCAAACGTTTTAGTAAATATAGTTAATTCATTATAAATAATTACTTTACTAATAACCGGTAATCTCATCAAAATAGATTGAACTGTAAATCTAAAAGATTTAATTTTCTTATAACAAAATATTATTATTATCATTATGATAACCATAACTAAAATAATATTAAATATATTAACTTGTAAATAATCACTAATATCAACTACTACTTTAGTTAAACCAGATACTTCTGCTCCAATTTGGGAATAAATAGCTGTAAATCTTGGAATAATATATAAAACAATAAAAATAATTACTCCCATTGCGAAAACTGTAATAATCGTAGGATAAGTCATAGCAGAAATCATTTGTTTTCTAGTTTTATCCATTTCTGTATAATAATCGACCATTTCATCAAGTGTTTCTTCAAGTTCACCAGTAGCTTCAGCGGCTTTTAACATATTAACTAATAATGGGGGAAATACTCCTTTTTGTTTACGCATTGCTTCACTAAAAGAATTACCCATTGTTAACTCATAAACTAATGATTCAAATAGCTTTTTCATACGACCTTTTTTCCCCATTTGTTTCCCTAGTATTTTAATAGCTTCTGCTAAAGGTATACCAGATTTAACATATGTAGATAACTGAGTTAACCAGAAAATTAAATCTTTGCTTGATAATTTAACTCCAACAAATGAAGAACGACCATAGGCAAATTGAATCCATTTACTTGTTTCTATTTTATATACAACATAATTTTCATTTGTTAAAAATGCCATTACATCCATTTTTGATGAACTATTCATATAACCAATTTTTACTTTTCCATGTTCATCACGAACTTTATAACGCCAAGTTACTTCTTCAGCCTCTTTTTTGTTTTCATTTTCCATTGCTTGTAAAAGTTCTAATCTCTCTTGTTCTAATTTTAATAGTTTATTTTTATAACGCTTAGAATTTAAATACTTTTGATGTTGTACTTCACGATATTTATTATATTTAACTAAAGCTTTTTTAACAAATTTTGCAATATTATTAAATAATATTGTTACAAAAATAAATTCAAGGATATAATGAACTCCTAGACTACAATATTTAAATACAAAACCTAAAACTTTATATAATTTATAAAATGCTTTATAAAGTAATTTACCTAATGTTGTAAAGTATTCCATCAATAAAGAGACAAAGCTTTTTTTTATAATAGTTTATCTAATCCAATTAAATGTTTGGTTTTATTGATTGTTTCAATTTCAGAAGATTTGTTG
>CAYFQA010000005.1:6636-7332 GCA_964345145.1 uncultured Muribaculaceae bacterium
AAAACCAGCCTCCTATTTATAATATAATAATTATAACATATCTTTATTTAAAGTAAATAATTAAAACAAAATAAAACAAGGTTTTAAACCTTGTCCTATTAGTTACTAGCAAGTAACTTTGCTGCTATTCGTATTCCGTAAATAAATAGCATTATCATAAAATAAATTCCTCTTTCCAAGACATATTGTATATGCCTTATCATCGAAATTTTTCGACGACGGGTTATATTTTAACATAATGCTTCTATTTTGTCAAATTTACATAATTATTTATTGTATTACCTATAGTTTATAGTAACTTGGAACAGATTCTGATACATATGACTTTAGGCTTAGATCTTTTTTAATTTCACTTTTAATATAAAAATAAGCAATAATAATAGATATTATACCTAAAATAAGCGATATAATGATTACTAAAGCATTACTAGCTTTTTGTTTTTTATAACCATATGGATTATTTACATCCAATTGATTTCCACATCTTTGACAAAATCTAGTATTTGGATAATTATTTGTACCACAGTTAGAACAAAACATATATTCACTCTCCCATTTATTATTTTAACATATCATTCTAAATTTTTAATGAATCAATTAATAATTTTAATTTTTCAATATCGATATTTAATTGTAAGTCTTTATTTTTATGATAAATATCTTTCATTTTTTTTAATAAATGATTTAGATAATCAA
>CAYFQA010000005.1:7342-18092 GCA_964345145.1 uncultured Muribaculaceae bacterium
TTTATTATATGTCATTGTAATATAATATTTATTTTTATCATATACTACTGTTTCTTTATCTAATTGATAATTTATTTTTTCTAAACCTAATCTTAATTTATAATGGTGATTATTTGATTGAATAATAATTTTTTTAATTTGCTTTAATTTAGTATTTTTTAAAATATTTAATATAGTTGAAGTACCCATACCACTAATTATTAAAGTATCGATACTTTTATCATTTAAAACATCTAAACCATTACCCAAATAATATTTTATATTTTTTTCTAATTGGTATTTTTTAATATTATTTATCGCATTATTTAAAGCACTTTGTTTATTATCACTAACATGAATTAAAACATAATTCATATTTTTAACTAAATAAATAGCTAATAAACCATGATCACAACCAACATCTAAAATATTTTCGTTACCATCTAAATGATTAGTAATATCTAATAAACGTCTAGAAATATTAATCATCCATAAAATCCTTTAGTTTTTTTGCACGAGAAGGATGACGTAATTTTCTTAAAGCTTTAGCTTCTATTTGACGAATACGTTCACGAGTAACATTAAATCTTTTACCCACTTCTTCTAATGTATAACTTGTACCATCAATTAAACCAAATCTTAATTCTAGTACTTCTTGTTCTCTTTTTTGTAAAGTTTTTAAAACTTCTTTTATTTCTTCTTTTAATATTTCTACAGTTGCACAATCTTCTGGACTTAGACTTCTTTCATCTTTTATAAAATCTCCGAGATGAGAATCTTCTTCTTCACCAATTGGTGTTTCTAAAGAAACTGGATCTTGACTAATTTTAAAGACCTCACGAACTTTTTCTGGAGTAATTCCCATTTGTTTAGCTAATTCTTCTTCTGTTGGTTCACGATTAAGCTCTAAGGTCAATTGTCTTTGAACACGAGCCATTTTATTAATTGTTTCAACCATATGAACTGGTACACGAATAGTTCGCGCTTGATCTGCTAAAGCTCTTGTAATTGCTTGTCTAATCCACCATGTTGCATATGTAGAAAACTTAAATCCTTTTCTTTAATTAAATCTAAAAATAATAAACCACGGCCAACATATCTTTTAGCAATACTAATAACTAAACGTAAGTTTGATTCAGCTAAAAAGCTTTTAGCTTCTTCATCTCCTGCAGCAACCCTTTTAGAAATTTCCAATTCTTCTTCTGTTGTTAAAAGACTAATACGACCAATTTCTTTTAACTACATTCTAACTGGATCATTTATTGTCATATCTTTTTTAATTTCAGCATCATCTAAAACAACAACTTCTTCTTTGTTTTTCTTTGATTTTCCATCTGCATCTTCTTCATCAGAAGATACTACTTCAATATTATTTTCAATAAAGACATTATACAAATCATCTAAAGAATCGTTATCAATTTCTAATCCTTTTAATGCTTCTGCTAATTCTTCAAAAGTAATTGTTTTTTTCTTTTTTCCTAAAGCTATTAATTCTTTTTTTCTTTCTTCAAATGTTTTTATTGTATCAATCATAATTACACATCCTTTTTCTTTATTTCAGCAATTTTCGCTAATATATCTTTTTTATGATTAGGATCAGAACTTTTACTTAGTTCTATCTTATATTCATCTATTCTTTGTTGATTAATGGCATTCATAATAATTTTTCTATATGTTTCAAATTCATTTTCATGAATACTTTCACTTTCAACATCTTGATCATCAAAATCCATTAAAATACTTGCCATTGTTGCTTTATATTCTTCGTTACTTTCAATATGAGTTAAAAAGTCAGCTAAATTAATTGTTTTATTTTTATTGTAATAACTTTGAATTTCTAAAGTTAAATATTTATATTTATCAATTGGTAAATAACCTATTTGTTTAATATACATTTTAATAAATTTAACATTATTAACCATTAAATAAATTATTGCTTCACAAGCTTGTTCTAATGCTGTTTTTTTAATTTTTTTGATATGAACTTTTTTTGGTTGTTCATTTTTTTGTTCAACTGCATTTTCATAACTAATTCTACTTGTAATTATATCTTCATTAACATTAAATTCTTCTGCTACTTTTTTAATTAAAACATTTTTTAAAATAGGATCTTTAATATTATCAATCGTTTTAATCATTATGTTAACATTATTAGCAATTGCTTCTGAATTACCAAGAGAATTATTTTTTAAATATTTTATTTTATAGTCTAAATAACTTAAAGATTGATTTACATTATTTAAAAAGGCTTCTTTTCCCATATTTATTAAATAATCATCTGGATCTTTATATTTTTCTAAACGAACTACTGAAACATCTAAACCTTGTTCAATCAGTTGATCTCCTGCTGCAATAGTTGCTGTTTCTCCTGCACTATCATTATCTAAACATAAAATAATTTTAGTTCGTAATTGTTTTAATAGATTCACTTGTTCTGATGTAATTGCAGTTCCCATTAATGCTACAACATTATTGATATTATTTATTGATAATCTAATTACATCCATAAAACCTTCTACTAAAATAATTGTTTTAGATTTACGAACATCATCCTTAGCTAAATGATAATTATAAAGTATTTCTCCTTTTTTAAAAATATGACTAGCTTTAGAATTGACATATTTTGCTTGTTGATCATCATTATATACTCGACCACTATAACCAACTATTTGACCATTTGGATCATGTAAAGGAAACATAATTCTATTTTTAAAAACATCAGTTTGTCCTGTACTTAAACCTATTTCGATTAAATCTTCTTTCTTATAATCTTTTTTTAATAAAAAATCAGTTAAATTTGTATCATAATTTAATGCTAAACCTATACCAAACCTATCAATTGTTTTTTCATCTATATCTCGTTCTTTAAGGTATTTAATTGCTTCTAAACCATATTCAGTTAAAATATTATTTTTATAATACATTTGAGTCAAATTTAAGATTTGATGTTCTTTAGATAAAGATTTAGTTTTTTTTGTTTGAACACTTATTCCTAAATCAATACCAGCTTGTAAAGCAAGTTTTTGAACAGCTTCAACAAAAGAAATATTTTCATAATCCTGAATGAAATTAAATACATTACCAGAAGCACCACAAGAAAAACAAGTATATATTTGTTTTTCTGGACTAACACTCATACTTGGATTATGATCATCATGAAAAGGACAAATACCAAAAAAATTACGTCCCTTTTGTGTCAAAGAAACATAAGAGCTGATTACATCAACTATATTAACATTACTTCTAATCTTATTAATTGTTTCATTATCAATATATGCCATTAAAATGCCCCTTCAATTATATATATTACACTTAATGGGCTAATTTCCTTTTTTTAAATCGTTTTTTTAACAAAAAATCAATTATTTAGTGATAAATTTAGTTTTTTTGAATATTTTTACCAATAAAGGAGTAATTATACTAACTAATAAAATTGCTATTAATAAAGATAACTCGAAGTTAATCTGACCAACAATTGTCATAAATATAATAATTAATACAGAATAAAATATCATACCTAAATTATTATATGGAGATGATTTTTGATCTGTTGCAACAAAAGTTATTATAAAAATAAATGAAGAATTTACTATTTTTCTTAATATCTCGCTAAAATTTGCACCTAAAATTAAGTTGATTCCAAAAACAATTAAAAAGCCAAATAACAAATATATAGGTATTTCTTTTTTATACGATAAACAAAAGTTCATACAACCGTAAGCAATTAAAACCAAAATTACATTAGTAACTGAAATTCCACTATTATTAAAACCAAAAAACAATCTATAAATACTATGATCTAATTTAACTGCACTTTCATAAGCGTTTAAATATAGTAAATTAATTTCTTTAACATTTAATACTAACATTGATATTAAAATTATTATTAATGTCGAAAATGCTATAAAATTAATACTATATTTTTTGTTTTGAAAAATCAATAAATAAATTATTGTTAAAATTAATAACACAATAATAAAAATAAATATATTTATTCTTATTGGCATTAACATACCAATAATCATTGTTTGAATTGGAACTATATAATTATTTAAAATATTTTCTGATTTTTTGAATTTTATTTTATTTAAGATAAATGTTACTAAATACCCAATAACAAAGCCAATTATTGGAATCAATAAAGGTTTAAATAAACCAAATATATTTGTATAAACTTTGATATAAACTATATAACCATTTTTATAAAAACCAAAAAGAATTAATGGCAAGAAAACTAAAATATATCTTTTATTAATTGATTCAATTGTATTATTACTATGAAAAAACACTTTATTTGTTTTCATTATTTCTCTCCTTCTCCATTATTTCTTTAAAATTAATATTTGCTGGACAAACATAGGAACAAGAATTACACGTAATACACTTTTCACGATGATTAATACTCATCTTATCTTGAGGATAATCTTTAACAAATTTAGGGTTATTTTTAACTGGACAAACTCTAACACAAGCCCCACAATTTATACAGCTTTTTTGAATTAATTCAATTTCTTCTATAATGTGAATACTTTTTAAATTTGGAGTAACTATTAAATTTAAATTAATTAATTCTTTTCCAGTCATTAAACCATTGACAATAACTTGAATTTTTTCTTTTTTTTCTTTTGGTAAATATTCTTTAATAATATTACTTAAATCAGTACCTAACTTAACTAATAAAACTTCCTTTTTAGATGCATATTCTCCAGTAATAGTTATTAATTTTTCAGAAATGTTTTTTTCTTTTTTTAATACATAATCTATCGCGTTTAAAGTAACGATATTAATAATTTTTAAATTGCTATTTTTTTTAAATTTTTCAGTTAAATTTAATGGATAAAAATTATCAATTAATTTTAATTTAATATTTGGATATGTACCAATTATTTTCATTAAACTATCAATCAAATCAGTTTCTACTGCATTAACAGTTATATATGTTTCTTTTACATTTAAAATAATACTTAAAACATCAATAGTTTCTAATAAATCTTCTAATTTATTCATAATTAAAATATTATTATTAGCAACATATGGTTCATCATCAATAGTATTAATAATCAATATATCTATATCTTTATTAAAAGTTACTGGTTCTAACAATTCATCTAAAACCGGAACATAATACTTTTTAAATAAACTTTCTAAATCTTTAAATTTATAAGTAGAAAAATTTTTATTAATTCCTTTATTATTAATTTCTTTTTCTTTGAAATCGTTTTTTATCCGCGCGATCGGCGCGATCGTTAAAACCTCTTTTACACCTCTTACAATACCACTTATTGGAGATGTAATTTTTTGATTATTCTCAAGCATAATACATTGACTTTTAAAAACGGTTTGATTTTCTTTTACTTGAACTTCATAATTAGGATATATTGGAATATAACAAAAATCGCTATCTAAAATTGGAACTATTGAACTAGCTACTTTAAGATCAGGGTTACGTTTAATTTTAAAAGTTTTCATGTAATCACCTATAAGTTATTATACTATGATTATCAGATTAAAAAAAGAACTATAGTTCTTTTTTTGTTATTTTTTTAAATCAATATTTATACTTTTTTTAAATATTTTTAATAACTTAACGATTTCTTTTCTTTCAGTATTAGTTAAATATTTACTTGTTTCAGTTATAAATAATGGAATTAATTTTAAAATTAAATCTTTATTATTTACTAGGTTCAATATTTTTTCTTCTTTTTCAACAACAATTATAACTTCATTTGATTCTTCTGCATCAATTAGTAAATAATAGATTTTTGTTTCATATTTAATTTTACTTATTACAATATATTTCTTTTCGTGATTTAAAGTTATAACATCTTTTATTTCTATCACTTTAACCAACCTCAATTAGTTTATTATATTTATATCTATTTTACATAATCTAATGTTAAAGAAAACTTTTCTTCTTGTAATTTTTCTAAATCTTTTTTAAGTAAATAATTGGTGCGATCAATTATTTCTTTTTCATCTAAAAATGCAAAAAAATGTTGTACTCCCCCAAATAAAGTAACTGGTAACAATATATTTGTTACAACATTAATCGCTTTACCAACATCTAAATCTTCACCATTCGTAATAACTAAAGCTAGCCATTCTAACATACATAATCCAAAAGTAATTAAAACTGTATTTTTAGCTTTTTTATAATATTGTCTGCTATCTTTTTCATTTTTATCAATTTCTGTTATATAAAGATCAATCGATGTATCAATGTTTTTAAGTTCTTCTCTTAAATCTGGTTTATCGCCTATATCAGCTATTAAATTCATAATCTTTCCCCCTTTTATGGCACGGCATATTATCACAATTTTATTACCAAGTCAAACAAAGGTTATAAATCAAGGTTTGAATTTAATATTTTTTTCAAATTAACTGCAACATCATTTGGTAAAATTGTTTTTAATTCTTCAAGATCTGTTTCTTTAATCTTTTTAAGACTTCCATATTTTTCTAATAATTGTTTTTTTCTTTTTTGGCCTATTCCTGGTACTTCATCTAATACACTAGCAAATAAACCTTTATTTCTAATTGTACGATGATAATTAATTGTATAACGATGTATTTCTGTTTGTATCCTTGCTAAATAATGAAATAAATCAGAAGTTTTATCAATATCATACGGTTTATAAGTATCTCCATCAATTAATTCACTCGTATTATGTTTTAAATCTTTTTTAAGTCCACAAATTTTAATATTTAAATCCAAATCTAATAAACTACTTTTACAAGCATTTATTTGAATTTCGCCACCATCTACAATTATTAAGTCCGGTTTTTCTGTTTTTTCCATCAACATTTTATAATAACGTCGATATATTACTTCTTTCATCATTTCATAATCATTGTTTTGTTCAATGCTTATTTTATATTTACGATATTCTTTTTTTGCGGGTATACCATTTTTAAAAACAACCATTCCGCTTACTGAAAAATTTCCAAACAAATTAGAATTATCAAATATATCAATTCTATTCAATGTTTTTAAATTTAATAATTTTCTTAATTCTTCATTAGCTTTTTCTGTTCTTTTTTCATTTTTCTGAATTAATTGTAAATTATTTTCCAAATGAATTTTAGCATTTTCAAAAACTAAATCTAACATTTTCTTTTTCTTGCCTTTAATTGGTGTTGTAATCTTAGTTTGAATTACTTGTTCAAGTAATTCAGAATTTAGAGAATCTGGTATTAATATTTCTTTAGGCATTTCATGTTTATCATAATATTGAGTTAAATATTGTTCAACATTTTCTACTAAATCATTTATTATTGGAAAAATATCACGATGAACTTCTAATAATTTACCATTTCGTAAAAAAAATATTTGAATCGAACAATAAAAATTATCGTGATAATAATTTACTATATCTCGATTAATCAAATCGTTTAATTCTACTTTTTGTTTATCCATTATTATTGTCATATAATTTAATTCTTCTTTTAAAATTGCAGCTTGTTCATAATTTAAATTATCAGAATGAATTTTAATTTTCTCCTGTAATTTATTTTTTATAAAATCTGAACTTCCTTTTAAAAAACTAATCACTTCATTTTCTAAAACATCTATTTCATTTTTATTTATTTCATTAAAACAATATCCTAAGCATTCATTTATATGATAATATAAACATGGTTTTTTTGGTAATTTACTACATTTTTTTAAAGGATAAATTCTATTTACCAAGTTTACTACTCTTCTTGCAGCATAACTATTTGGATAAGGACCAAATAATATATTGTTTTTGTTCTTTTTTACTTTTAAATATCTAACTATTTTTAATTCTGGGTAAGGCTTACGACGATATTCAATATATGGGTAACTTTTATCATCGGTTAATAAAACATTATATTTAGGATTGTGTTTTTTAATTAAATTTAACTCTAAAATAAAAGCTTCAACCTCTGTTGAGGTAACAATATATTCAAAATACGATATTTCTTTAATTAACATAGCTGTTTTATTATCTTGTGCTCTATTAAAATAAGAACTTAATCTCTTTTTTAAATCTTTTGCTTTACCAACATAAATAATTTGGTTATTTTCATTAAACATTTGATAACTGCCAGGTTGATTTGGTATAAGTTCTAATTCATTTTTAAACATAATTTCCTCATGATAAATACTAATAGATTACAACATCTCTAATATGTTGACGACACATTAAAGTATTATCTAAATAGTTATATGTTATTTTATATGTTCCAGGGTTTGTTCCGTTGTAATTAGCGCGAATAAATTTAATATCACCAACATTAGTTAATGTTGTTGCAATATTCAAATTAATCTTTTTACCTGTTTCATCCATCATCCTTAAACCAATTGTATTTATTTCTAAATAATTGTTTGTAGGTACTGAATTAACAACTAATGGGGTTGACTCAATATAATACATATTAGCTTCTTCATCTGTTATTGGAAAGGTATATTCCATTTCACCATTACAATTAAGCCTAATTAAAGCAATCTCATTTCGATTAATTGGATTATCTGTTCTTGGATCAATTATCTTTTTATCTAAAAATCCATTTTCAATTAAATCATATATACTTACTTTAGCAAAACCACGTCCATATTTAACATCATTATCTAATTCAACATTTGTTGAAATGTATGCGGAAGTTGCCACTTTAATATTGTTTACAAAACGATCATAAGCTTTGTTAGCTTGATTACCTAGTATTCCTTCTAAGTTTGTTGAAAACATTATAACTACAATTAATAATACTGAGACTATTAAAATTAATTCAATTAATGTAAAACCTTTATTATTTTTCAATTCAACCACCAAATTTTCTACTATTAATTTAACATTTATTCTTAAATATTTCAATTAAGTTTTAACATATGATACAATAATTACGAAGTGAAATTATGAAATTAATAAATTCTAAAACAAATATCATTAAGAAATCAAGGTTTATTGCTTATTTTTATGAAATTGATAATTTAGATGAAGTTGATGAAATATTAAATAAAAAAAAAAAAGAACATAAAAGAGCAACTCATTTTCCATATATTTAATAATAATCAAAAAAAACAAGATGATGGTGAACCTGGCGGTACAGCAGGAATGCCTATATTAAAAATATTATTAGAAAATAATTTAACAAATCATTTAATAGTTGTTATTCGTTATTATGGAGGTATTCAATTAGGTGCAGGAGGATTATTAAGAGCTTATATGAATACTGCCGCTCAAACATTAAAATAAATTACTAATTTATTGGAGGTTAATATGCAAAATTATTATAAAGTTTTTACTTTAGAACTTAAAAGTTTAGGTTTAAGAAAAAACCCTAATATATTAACATTTATTCCTAATGAATGGTATTATTTAGAAGATAAAGACATAGTTATTGGTAAAGGTGATTTTGGCGGAATATGGGTTTGTACCAATATAAGTGGTGCTAAAAAACTTACGGAATATATGAAAAATAAATATGCTACAGAAACTAGAACATTTATTGTTAACATTGATAAAATTTTATATCAAAACTCTTATCGAGTTAAAACTAATGGTATTTATTTAAAAGAAGAAATTAAATTATTAAAAAAGTCTTAATACAATTAAGACTTTATTATTTTTTCAAATTCTGACTTATCTCTAAAACCAATAAGTTTATGAATTTCTTTATTATCTTTGTATACATATACTGTTGGAATACTCATTACTCCATATTCCATTGCTAATTCTTGATGTTCATCTGTATTTACTTTAATTATTTCAACATCAGGATTTTCAGCTGCCAAATCCTCTAAAACGCTAGCCATCATTTTACATGGACCACACCAATTAGCATAAAAATCAACTATTTTATAACCAGTTGTTGCCATATCTTCTAATTTTCCGTTTTTGTATTCAATTAATGCCATAATATTCCTCCTATCTATATTTTTCTACTATGTCATCAGCGTCATCCATTTTAAGCTTACCAGTTATGATTAACTTATCAGCGGATTCTACACTTATAACTTCATATTTTAATAAGGTATCAAATGCTTTTTTATTAAATTCTGACTTGTCCTTACTATCTTTATATTCATCTTTTAATTTATAAATATCTTCAAATGCTAAATATACTTTTTTAGTTGGTTTTGATAATAAAGGCATATCTTTTACAATCATACTACCATATTTACTTTTTTGGATATCTTCAGCAAAAAAACCTAATTGAATTGAAACAAATAAGAAGATAAATACAATAACTAATGCTTCTAAACCACCAATTATCATTCCTAATATCTTTGATGGTAAAGTTAATACTATTAAACTATTAAGTAATTTATCAATTATTTTAGTTATTACTAAAACAACTTTAAATAAAAGTAGTAAAACACTATAAACTATAATAAATGCTATTGCTTCATAAATAAGAATATTTATGACAGTTACTCCAGCAAAGTGACCTTTAAAACTAAAGAAAGGTAATTTTTCATACATAAGAACTGCAATTGGATTTTTTAAATAAAAAGATAATATTAAAACTAAAATTGTTCCAATTAAAATAACTACACTTTTAATAAAGCCTCTTTTAAAACCAATAAGTAATCCTAAAATAAGTATAATAATGACAAAAAAATCAATAAAATTCATATATCCTCCTTATGAATATTATAATACATTACTACTGAAAAAAAAAGTAAAACATGTTAAAATTAATTTGAGGTGGAATAATGACAATATCATATAAAGTCAGTGATAATTTAAAAAACGAAATGATTGAATATTATCAAGATTTAAAAAGACCTAATACTCCCCAATAC
>CAYFQA010000005.1:18102-19770 GCA_964345145.1 uncultured Muribaculaceae bacterium
CTGAAGAAGGCGGTACAATTATTACTTTATATAATTCTGGTAAAGTAGTATTTCAAGGTATAAGTGCTGATATAGATGCTAATATGTGGATTGATTTAGAAATGCATAGAAATAAAAGAGATATATATAAAGAAATCGAAAAAAAAGATGAAAAGAAAAAAGATGAAAAAGACTTTCGTTACTACAATATATCTGCGATTGGATCTGATGAAGTTGGTACTGGAGACTATTTTGGTCCTATAGTAGTTACAGCATCGTTTGTTGATAAAAATAAACATATGGATTTAATTGATTTAGGAATAAAAGATTCTAAAAAATTAAATGATGATAAAGTAAGAAAAATAGCGCCTATTTTAATTAAAGATTTTCCTCATTCAACAATAATTTTAAATAATGAAGATTATAATAAAAATAAAGACTATAATATGAATAAAATAAAAGCTATTCTTCATAATAAAGTATTAGTATCTTTATTAGAATCTAATGATTATCCATATGAAAGAATAATAATGGATCAATTTGTTTACCCTAAAAAGTATTTTGAACATATCAATGAAGCAAAAAAGAAAGTTACTAAAATATTATTTTTAACTAAAGCTGAAGATAAAAATTTAAGCGTTGCAGTCTCTTCTGTTATCTCAAGATATATTTTTTTATTAGAAATGGACAAAATGAGTAATAAATACAATATTGATATACCAAAAGGTGCTGGTCCAAAAGTTGATGAAATTGGTACATTAATCGTTGAAAAATATGGTGAAAACGAACTAAATAAAATAGCAAAACTTAATTTTAAAAATACAGAAAAGATATTAAATAAATAAAATATTAATTTTAGTTTATACTAATTTAAAAAGTTAGTTTATTAAACTAACTTTTTTATTCAATTAAACTTAAACTTACTTTTCCTTTATCAAGTTGAATATCAATTATATAACAATCAACTATGTCACCAACACTAACAATTTCACTTGGATGTCTTACATATTTATTGCTTAATTTGGATATATGAGCTAAACCATCATTTTCTAAACCAATATCTATAAATACACCAAAATCAACAACATTTCTAACTGTACCATTTAATTTCATACCTAAATTTAAATCTTCTATTTTTAAAATATCACTCTTTAAAATTGGTTTAGGCATCATATCTCTTGGATCGCGCATTGGTTTAGAGAGGTTTTCAACTATATCATTTAAAGTAATTTCATTTACATTAAATTCTTGAGCAAGTTTTGTTACATCAATATTTTCTAAAGCTTCAGTTAATTCTTTTGTTCCTAATTTAGATACATCTATATTTAAATACTCTAATAACCTTTCAGCAATCAAATAAGATTCTGGGTGAATTCCAGTTTTGTCTAATGGATTATCACCATTATCAATTCTTAAAAACCCTATTGCTTGTTCATAAACTTTATCTGTTACACCTGATATTTTTTTTAATTCTTCTCGGTTATTAAATTTACCTTTTTCTTCTCGATATTTTATTATTTGATCAATAACACGATTTGTTAATCCTGATATATACTTTAAAATTGACTTAGATGCAGTATTAATATTTACTCCTATTTGGTTAACAACTTTTTCAACAACAAACGTTAATGACTCATCTAAATTTTTAGCTGAAACATCATGTTGATATAAACCAACTCCAATACTTTT
>CAYFQA010000006.1:0-1930 GCA_964345145.1 uncultured Muribaculaceae bacterium
ATACAAATCATTTATTACGTTTGGTTCAACAATCATTTTTTCAACAATAATATTTGCAGTTATGTCTCCTGTTACATTTAAAGTAGTATAAGACATATCCAACAATTTATAAATTCCTCGATAAAAGCCTAAAAATCCTAATGGTAACCCTAATAATTGCAAGTATGCCGCGCCTATAACTACACCACCGTTTGGAATACCTGGTGCAGCCATATTAATAAGAGTAGCACTTAAAAGCATGAATAGATACATACTTAAACTAATTTGAACACCATATACTGAAGCAGTAAACAATCCTAATAAAGCAAATGCAACTGCTCCTCACATTTATGAATCGTACATCCTAAAGGTACTACTATATTTGTTATTCTTTCTGGAGTTTTAAAATTTTCATTACATGCATTAATCGTATACGGTAATGTCGCAGCAGATGAACATGTCGAAATGGATATTAACCAAACTTTTAATGAATTTTTTATATATTGTAACGGGGTTATTCCCGCTACCAACCATGCAGGAATTATCATAACAAATATCATTACT
Organism: uncultured Muribaculaceae bacterium; assembly: GCA_964345145.1. Taxonomy (GTDB): domain Bacteria; phylum Bacillota_I; class Bacilli_A; order RF39; family UBA660; genus JAAZHN01. The sequence goes on from CAYFQA010000006.1 coordinate 544, forward strand.
AATGCACTTGCTAAGTAAGCTACACCTATATATCTAATACTTACTTTTATAATCTCTATTCCATGATTTGCTACCGTCATACCAATTAATGAAAATACACCTAATGGAGTTATAAATATTATATATTCTAATACTTTACTAAACATATCTTTCAAACTATCAATAAGTTCATATGCTTTTTTACCATTTTTTATTTTTGAAGCTGCAAAACCACATAAACCAGAAAAAACAATAATTGCAAAGATTGAGCTTTTTTGTAGCATATCAACTAAATTATCAGGAACTAAATTATTAATAATTGAATTAGCATCAAGTAAGGCTATTTCACCAGTCCATTCCGTTGCTGGAAATTTAAAATTTGCAGCAGGATTTAACAATAAAACAACAACAGTAGTTAATAAAAATGTAACTACAAACATAATTATAAAAGTTATTAATGTTTTGCCTAATATTTTTTCTTTATGATCCTTTATTTTATATATTGCAACAAAAACAGTAGTTGTCATAACTGGAATAATCATAAAACGAAGTAAATTCATATAAGCTATTCCTAAAAATGATATTTTGTTCATAAAATCAGGTATTAATAATCCACATATGACCCCTAAAATTAAACTAGTTATAACAATTAAGCTATGTTCTTTTTTCATAATAATTTTCCATTCTTTTTATTGCCTCGATTATATTTTTTCTTTCTCCCAATGCTGAAACTCGAAAATAATTATCTCCTTTTAAACCAAATATTATTCCAGGAATAATAACTATTTCCATTTGTTCTAAAAATAAAGAAAATATTTGCCATGAAGTTAATTTATTTTTAGTTTTAACCCAAAGAAACGGTGAATCTTCACCACCCCATACTTTAAAATCCAATTTTATAAATGCTTCTTTTAACATCTTAGCATTTTTTAAATAATATTCGATATTTTTATTTATTTCTACTACAACATTTTCATTATATGTTGCACTTGCCCCCTTTTGAGCCACATAACCAGCACCGTTAAATCTATTAATAGTTCTTTCTTGCCAAATATCATTTATTCCTAATGTGATTTCATTGGGAATTACATAATATGAACATCTTACACCTGTAAAACTTGCTCTTTTAGAAAAACTACGAAATTCAATTGCTACTTTTTTTGCATTTTTTATTTCATAAATACTTTTTGGAATATCATTGTTTCTAATAAATGAATGATATACGTTATCAAACAAAATGACTGAATCATTTTTTAAAGCATATTCAACCCAATCATTTAGCTGTTCATAATTATAGGCTATTCCTAAAGGATTATTTGGAGAACAAATATAGATTAAATCATATTTTTCTTGAGGAGGTATGGCAATAAAATTATTTTCTTCTTTTAAATTTAATTTTTGTACTTTT
>CAYFQA010000006.1:1940-15695 GCA_964345145.1 uncultured Muribaculaceae bacterium
CCAGATTCATAAACTGGATACATAGGATCAGTTATAAGTATTTTAGAATTTATATCAAATAATTCTAATATATTGGTAATATCACTTTTTGTTCCATTAGAAATATATATTTCATTTAAAGAAAAACCATATTCTTTATATTCATTTTCTAAAATATCTTCTTTTAAAAAGTCATGTCCAAAATAATATCCATAACCTTTAAATGTTTCTTTCTTACTTAACTCATTAACTGCATCATGCATATAACTAGCTACTTTTTCATTTATCGGTTTTGAAACATCTCCAACACCTAAAGAAATAACACTTGAATTTTTATTATTATTCTTATATTCATTTACTCTTCTAGTTACTTCCTTAAAACTATTTTCTTTATTTATATTTATTAAATTATTATTAATTTTTGTCATAGTCCTCCAATAGAAATAAAGAACTGTATTTAGCTTTTTAAATCGTTTAATAAGTCCATAAATTCTTTTTCTATCTCTTTTAATCTTTGTTCAGAAATAGATTCAAATCTAACTGTTAGATTTGGACCAGTATTAGACGCTCTTATAAGAGCCCATCCATCAGGAAACTCTACTCTAACACCATCAATATCAATTACTTGATAATCTTTATTCAATGCATATTCTTTTACTTTAGAAACAATATCAAATTTAGTTTCCTCAGTTGCTTCCACTTTGATTTCATCTGTTGAATAATAATGATTAATCTCTGTATATAATTCACTTAAGTTTTTATTAGTTAATGATAGTAATTCTGCTAATCTTAAACCAGCATATAAACCATCGTCTATTCCATGGAAACGATCACCAAAGAAAACATGACCAGAATATTCAGCAGAAAAATCTAGATTTTCTTCATGAAATTTTCGATAATGATACGAATTACCAGTTCTCCACATTATTGGTTCAATATTCAATTTATTTAATTCATCTATTAATGTTCTTGAACATTTAACATCAAACAATGCTTTTCTTACTTTTAATTTTTCGTTTAAATGACGATAAAATATTATCATTAAAACATCTGTATCAATAATATTTCCTTTTTCATCAATTACACGAACACGATCTCCATCAGCATCTAAAGCAATTCCTAAATCATAATTTAATTCTATTATTCTATTTTGTAAATCAATTAAATTTTCAGAAACTGATGGATCTGGATGATGATTAGGAAATGTTCCATCACTATCACAATACAATAAATCATATTCAATTGGTAATTTTTCTAATATTTTTCTTAAATAAACTGAACAAGTTCCATTACCACAATCAAATACAACTTTTATTTTTCTTTCTCCAAAATGTAAATTATTAGTAATTAAATCAAGATATTCTGGAATTATATCATATTCACTTACAGAACCATTTCCAGTAATGAAATCATTTTTTAAAGTAAAGTCTTTAAATTCAACTATTTCTTGTCCTGCAGCATTTCCAACATTAGTAAAAGATATTTTAAAGCCATTGTATTCTTTTGGATTATGACTAGCAGTAATCATAATTCCTGCCCATTTATTTAATTTGAAACGAGCAAAATAAAACATCGGTGTTGTAACTAACCCTAATCTTATAACATTAACACCAGTACTAATTAAACCTGATATTATTCTACTTTCTAAGATTGGTGATGATAATCTATTATCATAAGCTACTAAAACTTCTGTAGTGCCATCTCTTTGAACGTAACTACCAAAACTTTGACCAAGTTTATAAGCTGTATCTTCATTGATTTGTTCTGGATATATACCCCTTAAATCATATGCACGAAAAATAACTGAATCTATCATTTTATTCCTCCAACTCCTTATTTATTATTTCTTTATACTTACTTACTCCTGGTTGATTAAAAGGATTAATTTTTAATAAGTATCCACCTATCGCTGCTGATAATTCAAAAAAGTAAATAAGTTCACCAATATTTTTTTCATTTATTGTATCTAAACTAATAATATTACTATAAGTTTTATCTTGAGCATGTGCCTTAGCAACACTTTCTAAAGCAATATTATTTATTTGATCATATGTTTTATTAATCGATTTAGCAAATAAGTCTTTAGTAACATCTACTCCAATTACGGTTTCAAATATAATTCTACTCCCTTCTTGATAATATTGTCCTAAAGAATGTAAGTCTCTAGTATTAACAGCTGAAATAGGCATTATTCCTTTATAATCCTTACCTTGGCTTTCAGCAAATAATTGTTTTAACCATTCCGTAAAATATAATAGTTTTGGTTCATAAACAGTGTATGATTCCAAATAATGTCCTTGCAAATATAATTGATGACGAATATTAGCATATTCATAACATTTTTCTTTATCACATTTACGAGCACCTTCTAATAATTTATTAACATCAATTCCTGATACAGCAATTGGTAATAATCCAGCTGCAGTTAAAACCGAAAATCTACCACCAATATCAGTTGGAATTGAAAATGATTTATAATCATTTTCATTTACTAATTTTCTTAAATTTCCAGTATCAGGATCTGTTGTAATAATTATTCTTTCTTTTACTTCGTTTTCTGAATATTTATTTTCTAATTCATTTAACAATAAATCAAAAGTTAAAGATGGTTCGAGTGTATTACCAGATTTTGAAACAACATTAATAATAAAATTTTTATCTTTTAAATATTCAATAAGTTCATAATGATAACTTGCAGACAAAGAATTACCAGCAAATATTATTTCCGGTTTCGTTGATGTAAAATAAGGTGCGAAGGCATCAATAACTGCCTTTGCACCTAGGTATGATCCACCTATACCAATTACAACCATCACATCATAATTTTCTCTTATATATTCACTGGTTGTTATTACCTTTGCTAATTCTTCTTCGTTAATACATTTATCAACATCATACCAATCCATCATTTGAGTTGGGTTAGTAAATATATTTTTAATTTTCGTTAATTCTTTTGAATAATCTTGAACAAATAATTTATTATAGGTTTTAAAATCATATCTAATCATCTTATTCACCTACATAAACCTTAACTTTATGTTCTTTTTTATCATTTACTAATGGAATATATTCTGTCTGAATCTTTTTATTATCAATTGTTATTCCAATTTTAGTCTTATCTTTTTTAATATCGATTAAATATTTAGTATCCATATATTGATATTCAAGACTATATTCTCGCCATTTTTTAGGTACATTTGGTCTTATATATAATTTATCACCAATCTTATCAAATCCTAATATATCAACTATTCCAACTTTATAGAACCAAGCTGCACTTCCAGTATACCAAGTCCAACCACCTTTACCAGCATAATCTTGATTACTATATACATCTGCCGCGATAACATATGGTTCAGTTTGATATTTTTCAACATCTTCTTTAGTTAAAGAGTGATTAATCGGATTAACCAATTGATATATTTCAAATGCTTTATCGAGCTCACCAGCCTTAATTAAAGCCATTATATACCAAGCAACTGCATGAGTATATTGACCCCCATTTTCTCTAATACCTTTTGGATAATCCATAATATAACCCGGATTTTCTTTATTATTAGCAAATGCTGGAGTTAATAATTTAACTATTTTATGATTTTTATCGACTAGTTTTTGTTCAACTTCCCTTAAAATTGATTTGGTCTGTTCTTTAGTGGCAATGCCTGAAAGAATTGCATAACTTTGTGATAATAAATCTATACTACATTCCTCATTTTCATGAGAACCAACTTTATCACCATTGTCAAAGAATGCTCTTAAGAAGTATTCTCCATCCCAAGTATTTTTTTGAATTGATTCTTTTAATGTTTCATTAAATTGTTCATATTTTTTCAAGTTTTCCTTCGGATAATGAACTTTAGTAAATTCCATAAATTTTTCTATCATCATATGTAAGAAGAATCCTAACCAGACACTTGTCCCTTTTCCATTTTTACCAATCGCATTCATTCCGTCATTCCAGTCACCACCACCCATAAGTGGGATTCCATTTTCACCTAATTCACTCATTGATTTTGCTAAAGCTTTTTCTAAATGAACATACAAGCTTGCAGTATGAGCAGAATAATTATATTCAACTCCTCTATCCATTTCATCATCTTTTAATTCATCTGCTTCAACAAATGGTACTTGTTCATCTAAAATTGAATAATCACCTGTTATTTTTATATATTCACTTGTTGCATAAATCATCCATAAATAATCATCCTTATAACGAGACCTTAATCCTAATCGATTATATATATGCCACCAATGAAGAACATCTCCTTGTTCAAATTGATGAGAAGCATTAATAATTATTTGTCTACGTGCAATATCAGGATGAACATTAATTAAGTTCATTGAGTCTTGTAACTGATCTCTAAATCCAAATGCTCCACCTACTTGATAATAACCAGCACGAGCATATAATCTTGATGATAATGCTTGATATTGTAACCAACCATTCAACATATAATTGAAACTATCTTCAGGTGTATTAACTTTAACAACACCTAGTTTTGCCTCCCAATAACCTTTAGCTCTTGCAAGTTCATCATTAACACGATTAATGTCTTGATATTTTTTAACAACAGATATTAAATCAGTCCCATCTGAGCATCCCATAACAAACGCTATTTCTTTTTCTTCTCCTGATTTTAATTCAATACTAGCTTCTATTTCTTTAAATAAAACTTGATTAATAGTACATCCATCTAATTTTTTAGTCGCTGTTAAGAAAACATTTATATTATTAAATCCTTCATGATAAACATTTCTTAATGAAACAAAACTATTTTCTTCATCATAATTACTTAAAATATGACGTCCTGTTTTATCTTCACTGACTCCTAGTGTTGGATTTATCCAGAAGTCTAAATCAACTTTTCTTTTTCCTGTGTCAGTATTTTTAATTTTATATTTATAAAATTTAACCATATCGTCTTTTGAAACATATGTTGTATATTCAATTTCCAAATCATCAATTACTGCTTCAAAAACACTATATCCAAATCCATGACGTACTAAATCATAATTAACATGTGTTTTATTAATCTTAATACTTTCAGATAAATCATTTAATAAAGTGTCATTAGTCCAAGATGTAATCTTAAATTCTCTACTATTTAAAGCGTATGTAAATCCACAATTATTATTAGTTACTACTGTACCAAAACGCTCATTAGCTATAACATTACTCCAAATTGTAGGTGTGTTTTTATTAGTAATTAAATATTCTTTACCATTATTAACAAATCCACCATATTTATTATAATAAGTAATATCTTTTTCATCATAAAGTACAGGAGCAGAATTACGAACAACTAAAGGGGCTAAATCACAAATAGTATTTACTCTTTGTAATTCTTCTACATATTGATGTAATGAATTATATTTATCAGTTACTACTCTCAAACGCGCTGCCATACTAATTAAATTATATTCAGCTTCTGTTACTTCTGAACGTTCAATAACATAAATACTACCTGGTATCTTATGGAAACTATTCATTGCATACATACGATATTTTTCTGCTTCTATTTGTTCAGCAATCACTTTAGCGTCACTTTGATTAGGTGAATTTAAAAGTACTAAATCAACAAATATTGATTTACTCTTATAATATTCAAATGCTCTTAATACTTCTTTAACTAAACTTAAATTTTCTAAACTCTTGATATCAACAAATATAATTGGTCGATCACCAGACATACCAAATTTCCATATTGTTTTATGACCTAAACTATTTCTGCTTAATAAATCTGTTCTTTCATCATTAACAAATATCTTACTTGTTTGATACAAATAATTTAACATCGTGTTATACATTTTCATATCTCTACCAGTTATATTGACAGCCTTATTAGTAACGTTTGCCATGATGGTCGCTACTTCAAATGCTCTTTCATTTATAACTGTTTTATTGTTGTACGTATTAACTATATTCATTACTTGTTCTTTAGACTTACCAAAACCAATAATAAAGTAAACAGTTTTTTCTTTACCACTTTCGATTGTTATTTGATTTCTTAAACTCATAATTGGATCTAAAGCAGTTCCAACATAATTAGTCAATTTTTTATTTAATGCTTTAGGATTTGTAGAATTGTTTCCACGTCCTATAAATTTAACTCGATCTGTTTCATATTGATATGGAGTTTCAACTCCTTCAATTAATAAACGATTAATTAGAAAATACGTACTTGATGAAGTTTTAGATTTTCTTCTCATAATTAATGAGTTTGTCTCAGAATCATATTCACTTCTAATAAACATATTATTATAAACACGGTGAGCAATATCATCATTATTATTACATATAATTGGTTCCATATAAGTAGTAAGTTCTAAACGACGTGTCTTTTTACTTGAATTTCTAAATGTAACTTTTCTTATTTCTGCATGTTCCATTTTGGCAACTACTATTTCCGTAGTTGTCATTATTCCACGATCTGATCTTAAATATTTAATTCTATCTAAGTTAAATACTACTTCATATTTATCTGGTCTAATATTCATAGGTGCATAAGTATTTGACCAAACTTCATTAGTATCTAAATCTTTAATATATATAAATGAACCATAATCTTGTTCAGTAATTTTACGATATCTATTTAATTGAATTGTACGGTAACGACTAAAACCATTACCACGATCATTTAAAATTACACTATATTTAGCATTGGATAAAACTGATATTTCTGGCATTGTTGAAATGTGTTTAAATACTCGCATATCACTAGCAAACTCTTCTTTTTCATAAGTATATTTTTTATAACGCATTGTTTTCAAGTTAATAGCAGGTTTAATTTGAACTTTTTCTTTATTAAGAATTTCAAAAGTTCTATTATTTACTTCATTCATAAAATAGTCTTGAATTACATTATTTTTTAAGAAGTTAGTTAAACTTGCTAAAATCATTCCTTGATGATGAGCATAATAAGCATATACTGGAGTTTTATCATCAACATCATATGATTCATAAAAACCATATTCACCTTCTAAACCAATTCTTTTGAATTTTCGCATGTTATGAATTACATCAGTTGGAAATTTAGTTATAGCCAAAACTGAACTGTATGGTGAAATAACAATTCTATTTAACGGTTCTTCTTTTAATCTTAAATAAGGAATACCAAATGCTTTATATTTATAGTTCTGTGCATCATCTAATTCATTATAAGCTGACTCAGAAATACCCCAAGGTAATCGATGATCAACTTCTTTCATAAAGTCTTTTTGAACTAAGTATGAGAAATAATAACTTTCATCAATTAATGTGTTTGGATAAGTACGCATATAAATAAGTGGCATAAAATATTCAAAAGCAGTTCCTGTCCACGATAATAATCCTTTTTGATTATTATGAACAGTTAATGTTTTATCTAATTGGAACCAATGATGACTTGGAACATCACCTTTGGCAATCGCTATATAGCTCATTAATCTTGCTTCTGAAGCAAATTTATTATAACAATATGGTAATAATCTTTCTTCATCATCATTAAAACCAACACTAAAAGCATCTTCTTCTGTGTATAGTTCTTTAAAATCAGCATTATTTAATAATTTTTCAATTCTTGAAACTAATTTATCATTTAAATTATTTCTTCTTATAAACTCTTTAGCAACTACTAAACTTACAGCTAAATTACCACTATCGACAGAAGAAACAAAATTAGGCGGCATTACTTCTAAAGTATGAATATTATACCAATTATATAAATGACCATTCCATTTTTTTAATTTTTCAACAGATGTAATAACATTTTCAATTAATTTAGTTGCTTCACCAATAGTAATAAACTCTAACTCTGCTGCAGAAACAACTGATACTAAAGAAAGACCTATATTAGTTGGTGATGTTTTATGATCATCTTTATTTTGACGATTTAATTGATAATTATCTGGAATCAAATAATTATTTTCTTTTGTCATCTTATCTGCAAAAAAGTTCCATGTCCTTAAAGCAATATCTCTAACATAATTTTCATTAGCAACACTTGTTTCATGTTTTGTTGATTCATTCATATCTTTACTCATAAAGTAAGCTAGAAATGGACTTATTGTAAAGAATATAGCTAACCCTATCGCTGTATGATAATGTTTACCAATTACTAAACTAATAATTATAATTAACAAACCAACTAAGTAGTTAACCGAAAATCTCTTTATAACGTTAGGTAAATCAGATTTAACTGTTTTTTCTGCTTCTTCAGCAGTAATCCAATTTAATAATCTTTTCTTACTAATTAACATTCGATATAAAGCTTGACTTAATGATTTTATATATAACCTTGCATTAAATGGAATACTACTAAACTCCATTGCATTTCTCAACCATAAAGCTTTATTGCCATATGTTAAAACATTGTAATATTTAACCGTCACTCCTTCTTTTCTTCTAATTCTTAAACTTTGTAAAAAGTAAAATAAAGATGGCATTGATACCACTAAAAGAACAAATAATGCCCACCACCCAGGATGTACAACTCCACATATAAACGAACAAATAATTGTAAGCATTAAAAACAAGTATATTAATCCACGACGAATATTATCAAATATTTTCCATTTTGAAATTATTGAAATAGTATTTTTAATTTTTTCACCATGTAAATTTCTTACCCATGGAAATAGCCAACCGATTATTTGCATATCTCCACGAGCCCATCTCGCTCTTCTTGTTGCATCATTTAAATACTTAGATGGAAAATCATCTATTAATTCAACATCACTTAAACTTGCAGCGCGAATAAAACAGCCTTCAATTAAGTCATGACTTAATATTAAGTTGTTCGGAAATTTTTCTCTTAATACTTTTTGAAATACTTTTAAATCATAAATACCTTTACCCATGAAACTACCTTCACCAAAAACATCTTGATAAAAGTTTGGAGTTAGGGAGTTATATGGATCGAATCCACCAACACCACGATAAATTCGAGTAAATGGTGATTGGTTAGTCGAATCAATATCAACTGTAATTTTAGGTTGCATTAAAGCATATCCACTTATTACTTGTGTTCCTTCTTCATTTAAAACAGGTTTATTAACAGGATGAGCCATAGTTGCAACCATATTTTGAGCGCTGTTCATTACTAATTGGGTATCAACGTCTAAAGTTATTACATATTTAATATCTTCCTTAAAATTATCAAAAGTCTGTTCAATAAAATACGCTTCTTTTTCCTTTGTAGTTAAATTACCTAATATTAATTCATTAAAATGTAATAATCCGCCTCTTTTTCTTTCAAAACCTAACCAAGCTCCTTCACCTTCTTGATAAAAACGACGACGATAAGCAAAGAAGAACATTTCTTTTTTATATTTTTTGTTTAATTCTTCTACTTTTTTACGTCCAGCTTCCGCTACATCTTGATCATAAGGTGCTGATTCTGAATTTTCTTGAGCACAATCACCTAACAAAGCAAAATATAAATTATTAGTTTTATTAGATAAATAATAGTTTTCTAAATTATCAAAAACTGCATTTACTTTTTTAGCATCTTTAATTAAAGTTGGAATAACAACCATTGTTTTTTCATCTTTAGGTATTCCTTTTGAGAAATCCATTTTCATCAAAGGTTTTGGATAAAAATATTTTGATAAAATTCGATTTAAAACAACAATAGAAATTTCACTAACAGGTATAAATAAAATCAAAAACCCTAATATTCGATTATCAATAAAATACTTACTTAAAAAATATGATATTAAACTAGTTAATAAAATTATTCCAAATATATACCATCTTGCACGTTTATTGCTATTAATCGGTTCAAAAAGATATTCGCCTAAATGTCCTTCAGCATTTATCAATATCTCAGCATATTCTAAACATTCAAAGCCCTCTTTTTTTGCTTCTTTTATTATCAAATTACGATAACATTCTTTAGAATTATCATCCATTTTGTCATAATATTTATCTTTTTTTAATAATGCTTCTATTTTACTAACTTCATCAAAAATCTTTGTTGTTTGAATTAATTCTGCTTGTTTAACAGTATAAAATGCGTTAGTAGTAAATACTCCCAAGCCAGCATTATTAATATGTTCATTATGGGTAATGTCTCTTAAAGCCAAATTAACACTTGCTAAGCTTTCATTTAATTCTTTAAATACAATTGCACTGTAATCGCCTAATTCTTTTAATTGTTCGTTAAAATAAATAATAAAGTTGTTAGAAATATTTTCATCAATTACCAAATAATCTTTAAGCGAAAAATCTTCTTTACTAACATTATTCTTAATTGTTGTAATTAAATTATCTGCTTCTTCTTTTTCCCTTATTTTAACACCTTCGTGTTCACAAATATCACTTATTCTATTAATAATTATAATAGTAATTAAAATAGGTACTAAAGCTAATTCTTGATATAAAAACTCATAATTATTTTCTTCTTGATAATCATTAAGTCCTTTTATAACTAAATTTTGATTAATACGATAATTGTTTTTTTTCAATATATCTTCAACTATTTCATACATATCAACATTTTTAGTTAAATATTTATGAGATTTTTTAGCTTTACAAAATCCTTTTACCTTTGTTTTTTGTTCTAATATTAAATAATAATTATCTAATATCCATTCATTTATTATACCAACAAATAAACGTTTATTAGTCATTTCCACTAATTTTTTATAGTGATTAGCAATTATTTTAAAGCTAGTCTTAACACGCATTATATCGACTCCATTCTGTTTATTATTATATCACAATGCTAAGCCATTAGCAAAATATAGATTATTAAAATTTAGATATTAAAACCCCGGACTTTTCCGAGGTCAATTTTACCTTAAACAAGTTTAACAATTTGATTTTCTTCTATATATAAATGACAATCTTCAATAAAATTTAAAACAAATTTATAATTAATATCGTGTTTATCTTCTTTGACTGTATTAATATCAATTGAAATTATAAAATTTTCATATTCAGTAAAATATCTTTTCCAACAATTAATATTCATCTCTTGCATTCTATCTAGTTTATAATAAGATAATTGAAATTCATCAGAGTTAATTAATTCTTGATGATCAAAAGCATTATTTCTAAATAAATGAGCTTCTTTATCTCCTAAAATCTTATTTATAATATAACCTATTCTAGTTACATTAATATTTTCTTTTTTTAAAATATCCATTACTGTTTTGATTGTTTTGGTCGCCAACTTATCTTCATCATTCAATAATGTTATCATCAAATGATTAAAAGACATAACTAATCTTACTTCTTTTGATTTATCAAATATTATTACTGGATTACTATTTTTTTCATCAACAGGTAAAGTAAGACCTTCTTCTAATTCTGGAATTTTCGTTTTAAATTTACTCGCCATTATTAATGGATCAAAAATATAATTACGTTCAAAAAACAAACCTATTTGCACACTGTTGTCCATATGTATCATCCTTTCTAATCAGCGTAATTATCAAAATAACCTTGAATATATACTACTGGAGTTCCTTTATCTCCACTACCACTTGTTAAATCACATAAAGTACCTATTAAATCAGTTAATTGTCTTGGTGTTGTTCCCAAAGACACTTCTTGACCAATTAAATTATCTCCTTTATGTTTTATTGCTTCAATTATAGCTTTATTTAATTTTTCTCCTTTTAAATCATCATATTTATTATCAGCTAAATATTTTAATTTTATTTCATTAGGAGTACCAATTAATCCCTCTGTATATGCAGGACTAACTACTGGATCTGCTAACTCCCATATTTGTCCTACCGGATCTTTAAATGCTCCATCACCATAAACCAACACTTCAACTGTTTTACCGGTTAATTCTTTAATTTTATTTTGAATATCTTTAACTAATTTATTTCCATGTTCTGGAAAAAGTTTAACCCTTTCTTCTGTTGCTTTATTCGAGCCTAATAACCCATATTTAGAGTTGTAACCACTACCTTGAACACTTTTGGTTAACAAATCATCCAATCCGTATAATACGTCTGTTAAGCCACTAAAAACTTCTTTTAAAGCAAATCGATGATGAACACTTGATATTAAAATGTTTTTTGTATACTTTAACATTTCTGTTGGTTCATTAGCAAAAATAAAAGTAATTTCACAATCTTCTTTAGTAACTAATTCTTTAAAATAATCAATATAATTTATTCCCGTAAAAATATGTTTTTCTTGACCAAACATTTTGTTATATTCTTCTTCATTTAAAACATCAATACCAGGATTAATATTCTTTTCTTTTAAAAGTTTTGAATCAAATAAATGATTTCCCATTTCATCTGCAGGATAACGTAATTGCATATAAATCTTTTTCGAACCTCTAGCAACACCTTTTAGAATTGGTGCAAAACGATTACGACTTACCGGCGAAGGAAAAACTATACCAACTATTCCATCTGGATATTTATTTTTTATTTCAAATGCTATTTGATCAATAGTTGCATAGTTACTTTCTGTAATTCCAACAACTGCTTCAGTAATTCCTATTACATCTTTATTTTTAATTGTAAAAGGTTCACTTTTACTAGCATTAAGTATTGAATCAACAACTATTTTAACTAAATTATCATTTTCTTTAATAATTGGTGTTCTTATTCCTCTAACTACTGTACCGACATTTCTCATTTTAATCTCCTAATCTATAAGCAATAAAAGCTCCAACAAACATAAATATCACAGCAATACCATTTGGAATTGGTAATAAAACTCCTAAGATAGACGCTGCAATTATTCCATAAATCGAATAATAAGTTTCTGTTGGATGTTTTTTTAAAAAATAATTAATTATTTTTGCCATTAAAACAATTCCAACTAAAACTCCTAATCCAAAACTACTTAAAATCATAAAATTTTTGCCTAAATTTTGAAATTTTAAAAACGAACTAATTACTTCTATAATTGGTTTATAATAACCAAGTATCATTAAAAGTAAAGAACCACTTATTCCCGGTACAACTAAAGTAGATGCAGCTAAAACACCAATCAAAAACAATGTCACATAGCCAAACATATTCATATTAGCAAATGAAACGGCATTATTAGTTTCTTTTAAAAGCATGAAAATAACAACAATTATAAAAGAAATAATCGATATCGAAATATTTTTAATATTTATACTTCTTTTTTTAACTTTTTTTAATAACGCAGGAATTCCACCAATTAATAATCCTAAAACAAATAATATTGTTGCAACTTCATATTTTTCTAAAGCAATATTCATTGCATTGCTAAGTAAAAAAATACCGGTAGCTCCACCAATAATTATTGGCATTAAAAACTTAATATTTTCTTTAAAATTATCAAAAAAATTACTTGTTATTTTTATTAATTTTTCATATATACCTAAAGTCATAGCTAAAGTACCACCACTTACTCCAGGTAAAATAGCTGCACAGCCAATAATTAGCCCTTTAATAAATAAAACCATAATTGCCCCCTAACGTAGTATTGTATTGTATATCATTTGATTTTCTTTAATTGTTGTTGGTTCTTTATATGTAGTAGCCGATGAAAATATTTTCAACACTTCATTTAATACTTCTTCGCCACTTTTATCTCCTTGTATATATATTTCAATAAATAACGTTTTATCATTTTCTAAAGGATAATAAACAATAAATCCATTTCTATCTTGTTTTTTTATTGTAAAAATCAAAACATTTTTATTTTCTTTTTCTTCTATATTTTGATTAATGATTTCATAATCATAACCAATTAATCTTTCTTTTTGAATATCATCATTTTCTAGATATATTTCATGCTTTGCATTATCCATTTTTCACGCCCCCCTTATTTTTTGGTGTTCTCCCATG
>CAYFQA010000006.1:15705-19527 GCA_964345145.1 uncultured Muribaculaceae bacterium
AATATCAGCATTTTCTAAAGCTGCATTATGAGAAATTAATATTGGCGCAGCTATAACATTCCAAGAACTTTCTTTATTTAAAATTATTTTACCATTATATACTTCATAATCAATATCATCTAAACTTAATTTCATATTATTATAATTTAGAGTAGTATTTTCTTTAACAACCTCTTCTTTTTTAGTTGTTTTTGTTTTATCAAGTTTACCACCCAAAGTAAAAAACATAATTAAAAATACACCTTGTGATATTGCTAAAAATGATGACACTATTAATAAAATTGATTTTATTAATTCATCTTTTGGTTTTTCACTTTTTGTTTTTTCTACATAATTTTCCGTCTTAGCACCACAATATTTACAAAATTTTGCATTAGCTTTTAGTTCTTTATTACAATTAGAACAATTCATAAGCCACCTCTTTATCCTTACATAATAAATATATCTTATTTTAGTTAAAAATACAAATAAATTAAAAAGAAAAAGGCCATGAGGCCTTAATAGTGAGTTTGAGTTTTTATATGCGTTGTGAACTTATTTTATACTTTTATATTTTAGAACTTATAGGCATCACTCCTTTTTCTATTTTAATCTTAATATTAAAATATGAAATGTTTGTGAAGATTATTTGAAATCTATTTGTAAATGTTAAGAAATTAAAATTTTCTTAACTAGTTCCATGTTCTTTTCATCGTATAACACAATATTATATCTACTAAGCAAATTATCAAGTCTTAATAATTCTGTTTTTAAAGTTCTTAGTTCATCGGCATCAACTATTTTTTGCAATTCAAAAGGAATTCTTAAACCTAAAATATATTTAGGATCTATCTTATCTTTTATTTGTATTTCATTAAGCATTCTTTTTGGTGGATCTCTTTGTTCTAATAAACTAACTACATCTTTATTAATTATTAAAGACGGACAATTATAAGAAAAATAGTAATAATCATTATTTTCATCATATGTATAATCAAGATACTTACCAACATAAGTTAAAGAAATATAGTCTTCATCATTCCAATTAGGAGGTCCTAAAATTATATCCAATTTTTTATCAAGCCCTAGTTCTTTTAATTTCCTTCTTGATAATAGACCATACTCTAAAATAGCTAATAATCTTGGTTCCATTGTCTTTAGCCAAGATACATTATCAAAAACTGGTCCACTGCTAAAAGCATGTACATAATATTCATCAAACATAATAATTCCCCCTCAATTACTATTTATTTTTCTTTTTATTAATTATAAAATAAAATTCTGTTCCTTTATTTTTTTCGGTATTAACTCCATATTCAAATCCATGAGCTTCAAGAATCTCTTTAACGATAGCTAATCCCAATCCAGTACCAACAACATTTCTTTGATGATTTTTATCATTTTTATAATAACGATTCCAAATATTTTTTAAATGTTCTTCTTTAATACCTTTTCCTGTATCTCTAATACTTATTCGCACACTATTTTTGTCTTCTTTTACATCTATATAAACTTTATTATCTTTACCTGTATAATTAATTGCATTGTTAATAAGATTATATATTACTTGATGAATCTTTTTAGAATCTGCTATTACGATACAACTTTCTGGATATTTAGTAATAAATTCATATTTTAATGTTTCTTTAATTATTGAATAATTTTTTAATATATTATCAATTTCTTTACAAATGTCAAATTCCTCTAATTCTAAATTGTCTTTTTTACTACGCATTTTGGATAATTCTAAAATATCATTTACTAAAATGTTCAATCTTTCTGATTCATTAATAATAATATCTAAGTGTTCATCTCTTTTTTTAGAATCATTATGGGATATATCTTTAATCATTTCAGCATAAGCTTTGATCATTGTTAAAGGAGTTTTTAAATCATGAGAAACATTAGCCATTAAATCTCTTCTCAAATCATCTGTTTGTTTTAATTCAATACTAGCTGTATTTAATGTATCAGATAAATCATTTAATTCTCTTATATTACTTTTTTCAAACGTTAAAGAGAAATCTCCATTACCAATTCGTTTAGCTTTATTAGTAATGTTAATAATGGGTTTTGTTATTTGTTTTGACAAAAAATAAGCAATTATAATTGAAACTGCCATTGCTGATAACGTAATATATTTTAATTGTCCTTGCAACATTTGACTAGTCGATTCAATATTTTCTAAGGTAGTATTTAAAAACAAATAATTACCATCTTCCATCCTTATTCCATAAAGTAAACTTCTAATATCATATTCAGGAGCAACTAAAGTTAATTTAGATATTTTGTCAGAACTATTATAAAGCGATGTTTTTAATTTTTTTATCCTAGTTGTTTCTATGTCTGGTCTTAACAAACAACCTTTATACATTGGATTAAAAACTACATTACCACTAATACCTACCACTTCAATACATAAACCATATTCATATGATTTCGCTTCCAAATTAGATAAATATTCTTGCGGATTATCTTCTATATATTTTAAAACAGTATTAAAATTACTTATTTTGTATTTTTCATAAAAATAAGATAAATAAAACATTTGAAAAAACCAAACAATAAAAAGTAAAGTAATAGAAAATATTACCAAATACTTTAAAGTTGTAAAATTAATACTAGTTGTTTTCTTGGTTTTCAAATTTATATCCCATTCCTCTAACAGTTACTATATATTTTCTATTTTCTTTTAATTGATTTCTTAATGTTTTAATATGAGTATCTATTGTTCGATCATCACCATAAAAATCATATCCCCAAATTTTAGATAATAGCTGTTCTCTTGATAAAGCTATATTTTCATTTTCTATTAAATAAAGTAACAGATCATATTCTTTAGGAGTTAATTCTACTCTTTTATTATCAACTTTTACTGTATGCGCTAAATCATCTATTTCTAAAGTTCCTATTTTATATTTAGTACTTTTTCCCTTACGATTAGAAACAGCTTTAATTCTAGCCATTAATTCTTTAGGACTAAATGGCTTTGTTAGATAATCATCTATTCCTAAATCAAATCCATGTAACTTATCATATTCATCAGTTCTTGCTGATAACATAATAATTGGTATATTTTTAATACTTTTAATTTCTTTACAAGTTCTAAAACCATCTAATTTAGGCATCATTATATCCAAGACTACAACATCATAATCATTATTTTTAACCATTTCTAATGCTTGTGTTCCATCTTCAGCTTCATCACACAAAAAATCTTCATAATTACAATATTCTTTAATTACTTCTCTAATTAGTTTTTCATCATCAACAACTAAAATTTTCATCTAATCACCAAAACAATCTTAATATATAATTGTGAAGTTTTTGTGGTTAATTAGTTAATACATTATGATATATTTCACTAACGTCTTCTATATCATCTAACATCTCATATAATTTATTAAATTTTTCTAAATCTTCTGCACTTAATTCCACTTGATCCTTAGGATACATCCCAACTTCATCCACTTCAAAATCAACATTTGAAAAATGTTTTTCAATAACATCTTTCAAATTATGACCTAATGTTGGATCAACACTCAAAGTTAAATAACCACTTTCTTCTTCAAAATCTATTAAATCTATATTATTTTCAATTAACACATCTAAAACTTTTTCACTTTCATTAGTTTTAAAAGAAATTATTGCTAAATTATCATAATTATATGATACTGAATTACTTACACCTAACTTAGCATCAAATTTATTAAACGCAGCTCGGATATGTGAAATTGTTCTATTAACATTATCCGTTAAACATTTAATAATTAATGTTGAAGTTCCTGGACCAAAAGCTTCATAAATAACTGTTTGATAATCTTCTGTATCAGGCCCTTTGGC